>DAOQKI010000014.1:0-52703 GCA_035334485.1 Opitutaceae bacterium | reverse complement strand
GAGTACTTCCGCGACGAGAAGAACCAGGACGTGCTGCTCTTCGTCGACAACATCTTCCGGTTCTCGCAGGCCGGCTCCGAGGTGTCCGCGCTCCTCGGCCGCTCGCCGTCCGCGGTCGGCTACCAGCCGACGCTCGCCAACGAGATGGGCCTCCTCCAGGAGCGCATCACCTCGACGAAGAAGGGCTCGATCACCTCGGTGCAGGCCGTGTACGTGCCCGCCGACGACCTGACCGACCCGGCCCCCGCCAACACCTTCGCTCACCTCGACTCGACCATCGTGCTCGAGCGCTCCATCGCCGAGCTCGGCATCTATCCCGCCGTCGACCCGCTCGCCTCCGTGTCCAAGGCCCTCCAGGCCGACATCGTCGGCGAGGATCACTACAAGGTCGCCCGCGAAGTGCAGCGCGTGCTCCAGCGCTACAAGGATCTCCAGGACATCATCGCGATCCTGGGCCTCGACGAGCTCTCGCCCGAGGACAAGCAGATCGTGTATCGCGCCCGCAAGATCCAGCGCTTCCTCTCGCAGCCGTTCTCCGTCGCCGAGGTCTTCACCGGCACCCCCGGCAAGTACGTCCCGGTCAAGGAGACCGTCCGCGGCTTCAAGATGATCCTCGACGGCCAGCTCGACGACGTCGCCGAGGGCGACTTCTACATGCGCGGTGGCATCGAGGAAGTCATCGCCGCCGCGAAAAAGTAACGGATCCCCGGCGCCGCGCCCAGGCTGACATACCGCCACCTGCTTCACGGCGCCGGGTCCTTTCCCTCCCATGTCTCTCACGCTTGAAATCGTCACACCCGAGTCCCGGGTTTACTCCGACACGATCGACGCCGTCGTCATCCCGACGACGTCCGGCGAGGTCGGCATCCTCCCCGGCCACATCCCGCTGCTGACCCAGATCGAGGATGGCGAGCTGCGCGTGACGAAGAATGGCCAGACCACCCACCTCGCCGTCAGCGGCGGCTTCGCCTCCGTCGGTGAGGACAAGGTGCGCGTGCTCGCCGAGCATGCGATTTCCGAGGACAAGATCGACGTGAACGCCGTCGAGGCCGCCATGAAGCGCGCCGAACAGCAGCTCCGCGAGGCCTCCAACCTCGATCCCCAGGAGTACGAGCACCTCCAGAGCATGGTGCGCTACTCCGGCATCCAACTCGCCGTTAAACGCCAGCGCCGTTAATACCTTGCAGGCCCAAGTGTTCGCTTGGGCCTTTTCCTTGCACCCCTACTGAAACTGAGTCTCGTTCAGATAAACCACCCCTTGAACTCCACACGCGAACCTTTCCGCCCGCAGCGGATGCGTTTGACCGAGATGGCCAACGGCGCCGCCGGTCGCATCTGCGCGCTCGAGGGCGCCCCGGAGTTTTGCCAGCGGCTGCGCGAGATGGGCTTCGGCGAGTCCGCTGTGATCGAGCGGGTGTCAGGGCAGGGGACGCTCCTCTGCCTCGTCAATCACACACGTCTCGCCCTCAGCGAGGGTGCTGCCCACCAGATCATCGTGGAGCTGATCCGCTCCGCACGCTGACCCCGCCATGTCCGACGTCCTCGTCAAGCTCTCCGACCTGCCCGTGGGCGGCCGCGCCGTGGTGAAGGAATTTCCCGCCCGCGATCCCGCGTTTCTCCGGATGCGCGAGATGGGTTTGCTCGTCGGCACCACCCTCACCCTCGTCCGCACCGCGCCGCTCGGCGACCCGCTCGAGATCAAGCTCCGCGGCTATCACCTGACTCTTCGCAAGGTCGACGCCGCGCAGATCCTCGTCGAGCCCCTCTCCTGACATGGCGCTGCCTTCGCATCTCACGGCCCCTCCCGCGGCCTTGCCCTCGCGGACGCCCACCTACGCGCTCGTCGGCAACCCGAACTGCGGCAAGAGCACGCTCTTCAACGCCCTCACCGGCCTGAAGCAGAAGGTTGGAAATTACCCCGGTGTCACCGTCGAGAAGAAGATCGGCACCGCCTATTCCCAGCACGGCACGCCCATCACCGTCATCGATCTCCCTGGCACCTACTCGCTCGCGGCCCGCTCGCCCGACGAGGCCGTCACGCGCGACGTGCTGCTTGGCCGCCGCACCGACACGCCGCTGCCCGACCGCATCCTCTGCATCGTCGACGCCACGAACCTCGAGCGGAATCTCTACCTCGTCCACCAGATCCTCGATCTCGGCCGGCCCGTGATCCTCGTGCTGAACATGATGGATCTCGCCGCGCAGGCGGGGCTCAACATTCGCGCCGCCCGGCTGGAGAAGGAGCTCGGCATCCCCGTCATCGCCTGCGAGGCCGTGAACAACAAGGGCCTCGTCGAGCTGCGCGTCGCCATGAGCCGCACCGAGCTGCCGCTCGCGCGCCATGCCTGGATCGTCCCGGCGCCCATCGCCCCCGCGGTCGCCGAGCTGGCCGCCTCGCTGCAGGAGAACGACCGCAAGCCGCCGCTCATCGCCCGGGCCGAGGCGCTCCTTCTCCTCACCGACCAGGATTCGATCCGCGTCTCCGGCTCGAACCCGCTCAGCGCGCGCACCAACGAGATCCTCCAGTCCTGGCAGAAACGCTGGGCGGCCGAGGGCACCGACTGGGCCGGCATCCTCGTGAATTCCCGCTACGACGCCATCGGCGAGCTCGCGGGGCAGGTGGTTCTGCGCGCGGGCACGGTGGGCCCCTCGGTCTCCGACAAGATCGACGCCGTCGTCACGCATCCACTCTGGGGCTGGCTGGTGCTGGGTGGGGTCATGACGCTGCTCTTCATCAGCATCTTCACCCTGGCGCAGCCCCCGATGGATTGGATCGGCGACCACACCGCCGCGCTCGGCGACTGGGTGAAATCCCACATGTCGCCCGGCGACCTGCGCGATCTCATCACCGACGGCGCCATCGGCGGCGTCGGTAGTGTCGTCACCTTCCTGCCGCAGATCCTGATCCTGTTCTTCTTCATCGGACTCCTCGAGAGCACGGGCTACATGGCCCGCGCCGCGTTCATCATGGACCGCCTGATGAGCCGGGTGGGGCTGAACGGCAAGAGCTTCATCCCGCTGCTCAGCTCCTACGCCTGCGCGATCCCCGGCATCATGGCCACGCGGACGATCGAGGACGCGAAGGACCGCCTCGTCACCATCTTGGTGGCGCCGCTGATGAGCTGCTCGGCGCGGCTGCCGGTGTACCTGCTCATGATCGCGGCCCTGCTGCCCGGCGAGCGGGTCTCGCTCGGGGCCAAGGTCGGGATCATGCTGCTCATGTACGTGCTCGGCACCGCCGGCGCCTTCGGCTTCGCCTGGCTGTTCAAGCGCACGCTGCTGAAGGGCGCGCCGCCGCTGATGGTGATGGAGCTGCCGCCGTACCGGCTGCCCGGCATCCGCGACGTCGCCCTGCACATGCTCGAGCGCGCCTGGATCTTCCTCCGCCGAGCGGGCACGGTGATCCTCGGGATCAGCATCGTCCTGTGGTTCCTCTCGGCCTACCCGAAGGCCCCGGCGGGCGCGACCCCCACCCAGCAGCTGGAGCAGAGCTTCGCCGGCCGCGCCGGCCACCTCCTCGAGCCCGCCATCAAGCCGCTCGGCTTCGACTGGCAGATCGGCATCGGCCTTATCAGCTCGTTTGCCGCGCGCGAGGTCTTCGTCTCGACCATGGGCGTGGTCTTCAATGCCGAGGCCGGGGACGACGACACGACGCCGCTCCGCCACGCGCTGCGGGAGGCTCGCTGGCCGGATGGTCGCCCGCTGTTCACCCCGCTGGTGTGTTTCACCCTGATGGTCTTCTACGTGTTCGCCATGCAGTGCATCAGCACGGTCGCGGTGGTGCGCCGCGAGACGAACAGCTGGAGGTGGCCCCTGTTCCAAACGCTCTACATGACTGGCACGGCGTGGGTTTTCTCGTTCCTTGTGTACCAGGTCGGCACCGCGCTCGGCCTCTAGCATGAACTCCCATACCCAGACGATCGTCGCCCTCGCCGTGGTCGCTCTCGCGGCCGCCTGGCTGGTCCGGCGCGCCATCCGGCAGCGCCGGCACCCCGGGTGCAGCGACGACTGCGGCTGCCCGGCCACGGAACTCCGGGGCCCCGCCGCCCGTCGTCGGCCCTAGCGAAATTTTCGCCGCGGCGAAACCCGCGTCCTTGCGCTCAGGCGCGGCAGGGCCTTGAGTAGCTGCCGCTCGACGTCACCCCTCCGCCCGGGCGGAGTGACCCGACGCGGGACCCCAACTCCATGGAAGTCATCATTCGCAAAGACGCCGAAGCCGGCTGCATCTTGGGCGCCAAGATCATCGCCCGTCTCGTCCACGAGAAGCCCACCGCCGTGCTGGGCCTGGCGACGGGCCGCACGCCGCTGCGGCTTTACCAGGAACTCATCCGGATGCACCGCGACGAGGGCCTCGACTTCAGCCGGGTCACCACCTTCAACCTCGACGAGTACGTCGGGCTGCCGGGCACCCACGACCAGTCGTACCGGTATTTCATGCGGGAGAATTTCTTCCGCCACATCAACATCGACCAGTCGCGCACGCACGTGCCCAACGGCACTGCGACCGATCTCCACGAGGAGTGCCGGGCGTACGAACACCGCATCGCCCTCGCCGGCGGGATCGACCTCCAACTGCTCGGCCTCGGCCGCAACGGCCACATCGGCTTCAACGAGCCGTCCGGCTCGCTGCGCTCCCGCACTTGGATCAAGATCCTCTCGGAACAGACCCTGCGCGACAACAGCGACGTCTTCGGCAACCGCGAGAGCATGCCCCGCCACGCGATGACCATGGGCATCGGCACCATCCTCGACGCCCGCCGCTGCCTCCTGCTCGCCTTCGGCCCGCCGAAAACCCGCGCGGTCCAAGCCATGATCGAGGGCCCGCTCGCCGCCATCTGCCCGGCCTCCGCCTTGCAGCTGCATCCGCGCGCCACCGTCATCGTCGACGAGGCCTCCGCCTCCGCCCTCGAATACGCCGACCACTACCGCTGGATCGACGCGAACAAGCTGCCCTGGCAGCGCTACGACTGATCCGGGTCGGGGGTCAACGGGTGACTACGTGAGTTGCGCCACCCAGTGCCACGCGCGCTGGCCCAGTTCCACGATCACGGTCGCGAACACGCCCAGGTAGGCGAGGGTGAGCGCGAGCAGCGCGTACGCCGCCGCGATCGCGGCGCCGTCGCGCTCCATCATACCCAGCATGCCGATCACGATCACTAGCGCCGGCAGCGTGTTTGTGAAGGGGATGCCGCCCATCGGCAGCATCAGGAGAAAGCCGCAGAACCCCACCATCGCCGCATGCCACCGCAGCCGCGCGGGCGTCGCCGTCCAGCTCGGCCAGCGCGGCTTGAGTTCCCGCTCCAGCCAGCCGATGAAGCGGCTCGCGCCTTCCAGCACCGCGCGGAAGAACCGCGGCGGCAGCTCCGTCCGCAGCAGCCGCGCCGGCAGCCAGGGCGCCAGCCCCAGCGCGTACCGTGCCGCGATATACAGGATCACCATTCCGAACGGCACCGACAGGCCCGGGATGGAGACCGGCGCGCAGAAGGGCAGGGCGAGGATGATGATCAGCAGCCCCGAGGCCCTCACCCCGAGCACGGTCATCACCTCCTGCAGCGTCACCCGGCGCTCCGCAAACTGCTGCGCCAGCTCGTGGAGTTCGACGGAGAGCTTGCGGAGGGGATCGGCGGGATTCGGGGAGTGGTGGAACACGTCATTCCGGGACACCTACGTCCCGCGTTTGTTGCCGTAGAGCTCGAGGTGCAGCCGGTGCGCGTAACGGTAGCCGCGCTCCTTGCAGATTTCCGCCAGCCAGCCGGCCCGCGCCCGGATCTGCTCCAGGGTCACGCCTTCCGGCATCAGCAGCACTCGCTCGCGCGGCACTTCCAGTTTCAGGCGCGCCAGCATGCCCTCCACTTCCTCGATGTCGGTCGGCTGCGCGACGACGAACTTCAGCTGGTAGTCGTACTGCCCGAGCCAGGCGCGCACCACGTCCGGCTGCCAGCGCAGCGACTCGTGTTTCTTGCGCCAGGCCGGGCCGAGCCGCGCGTCCGGGGCGGAGTTCAGCAGCTTCGGCGAGAGCGAGGCCAGGTCGCAGGCGATGCCTTCCGGCGGCACCGTGCCCGCCGTCTCGATCGTCAGGTGGTACCCCAGCTCCCGCAGCGCCGTCGCCAGGCCCGCGATGTCCTTTGCGATCATCGGCTCCCCGCCGGTCAGCACGACATGTCGCGAAGGGTATTTCTCCACCTCCGCGATGATCTCGGCCTGGCTCCAGGCCTTGCCCTCGGGATTCCACGAGGCGTACGGGGTGTCGCACCAGTTGCACCGCAGGTTGCAGCCGCTCGTGCGCACGAAGACCGACGGCACGCCGGTCAGGCGACCCTCGCCCTGGATGGAGTGGAAGATCTCCGCGATGAGCATGGTGAGGTGGCCGCGCGTCAGGCGGCTCCCGGCTTGGGCGGCAGCGGGTCGGTCGACTCGTAGTCGGTGGGGTCCTTCAACCCGGCCACGAGGAACGCCTCGCGGCGCTCCACGCAGGTGCCGCACTTGCCGCAATGGCGGGCGCCGCCCTTGTAGCAGGACCAGGTGCGGGAGTAGTCGACGCCCAGCCGCGCCCCCTCCTGGGCGATGCCCGACTTGCTGAGGGCGATGAACGGACGCAGGAGTTCCACCCGCGCGTAGGTGCCGAGCCGCATGGCCTCGCCCATCGCCACCATGAAATCCTCGCGGCAATCCGGGTAGATCGCGTGGTCGCCGCCGTGCGCCGCAATGACCAGTCCGTCCGCCCCGGCGCTCTCGGCAAACCCGGCGGCGATCGACAGCATGATCGCGTTCCGGAACGGCACCACCGTCTGCTTCATGTTCGAGGCCTCGTAATGCCCGTCGGGAATCGCCCCGCCGCCCTGGAGCAGGTGGGAGGAAAACAGCCGGTTCACAAAATCGAGCGAGATCACCTCATGGCGGACTCCGAGCCGCGACGCATGCTCGGCGGCGAACGGCAGCTCCCGGGGGTTGTGCTTCGCCCCGTAGTTGAAGCTCACCGCGGCCACGAGCTGGTGCTCCCGGCGCGCCCAATGGAGCGCGGTCACGGAATCCATCCCGCCGGAGCAGAGCACCACGACTTTCATGGTTAAAACTCTGGCCTCCCCGCCGGGAAAAGTCACAAACAGAAATCACGGCATGATCCTCCTGCACGATCCCCGCTGCGCCGCGTACGGCTCGTCGATGCGCCCCGAGCAGCCCGCCCGGGTGATCCGCAGCGCCGCCCATCTCCGCGCCGCCCATCCGGACTGGTCCTGGCGGGTGCCGCCCGCCACGGTGACGGATGAGGTGCTCCTGCTGGGACACTCGCCCGCGCACCTGCGGCGGCTGGGCGTGAAGCGGGACTTCGACGACGACACGCCCTATCTACCGGACATCCCCGAGCACGCCCGGCAGGCAGTGGCCGCCGCGATCGAGGCCGCGGATCTCGCCCGGCAGGGCGAGCGCGTGTTCTCGCTTATGCGTCCGCCCGGCCACCATGCGACCGCCGACCAGGCGATGGGCTTCTGTTATCTCAACCAGATCGCCCTCGCCGCGCTTCATGCCCGGAAGCAGGGCGTGCCCCGGGTCGCGATCTGGGACTTCGACGCCCACCACGGCAACGGCACCGAGGCTATCCTGCACGGGCGCGACGGCGTGCTGTTCACCTCCGTCCACCAGTATCCCGGTTATCCCGGCACCGGCACCCAGTCGTTCGACAACTGCCGCAATTGGCCGGTCGCGCCCCACACGCCGCGGGCCGCGCACCTGCAGGCGTTGCGGGAGTCCCTCGATGAGGTGGTCGCCTTCCAGCCGGACCTGATCCTCGTGTCGGCGGGCTTCGACGCCTACGCCCACGATCCCATCACCGCCATGACGCTGGAAACGGCCGATTTCGCCACGCTCGGCGCCTGGCTGCGGGCGACCGGGCGGCCGGCGGCGGCGATCCTGGAGGGCGGGTATGCGGATGATCTACCTTTGTTGATTGATGCCTTCGTAACAGCATGGGAGAAAACGCCGCCCGCTGCATGATTTCCCGTTTCCTCCCGATCCCTGTGCGCCGCCTGCTCGGCGTCAAAGTGACGACCCGTCCGCCCGCCTACCAGCTGCTCGACCAACCCGGCTCGCTGGCGCCGCTGCTGCATGCGCTGGACCGGGTGCATGAGGTCGCCCTCGATACCGAGGCGGACAACATGTTCCACTACAAGACGCGGGTCTGCCTGATGCAGCTGCTCGTGGGCAAGGAGGTCTACCTCGTCGACATGCTGGCGCCCGGGCTGAAGTTCGACGGGCTCCTGCACAAGCTCGCCTCGAAGCACCTAATCATGCACGGCAGCGACTTCGACCTCCGCCTGCTGCACGACCTCGCGGGTTTCCGTCCCAAGAGCATCTTCGACACCATGCTCGCCGCGCAGCTCCTCGGCCGCGCGCGCATCGGCCTCGGCTCACTCCTCGAGGATCATTTCGGCGTCGCGGTGGACAAGTCCGGCCAGAAGGCCAACTGGTCCGCCCGGCCCATCACGCCCAAGCTCCTCAACTACGCCGCGCTCGACGTCTGGCACCTGCCGGAGCTGCGCGATCTCCTCACGCGCGAGCTGAAGAAACACAACCGGCTCGATTGGCTCGACCAGCAGTGCCGCGCGCAGATCGAGGCCGGCGCGACCGGCTTTGCGCCCGCGACGGACAACGACTGGCGCATCGGCCGCAGCGAGCGGCTCCGCGGTGCCGGTCTCAGCGTGCTCCACGCGGTCTGGCACTGGCGTGAGCAGCATGCCCAGCGTCTCGACACCCCGCCGTTCAAGGTCTGCGGCAACGCCTTGCTCGTACAACTCGCCGAGGCCGCCGAGTCGGGCGGCACGGAGGAGTCGATCCTTGGCCGCGTCCACCTCGGCAAGCGCCACAGCCGCCTCTTTCCTTCCCTCAGCGCCGCCGTGCGCGCCGGGCTCGAGCGCGATCCCAAGACCCTGCCGCGCCGCCCGGGCCGCGACCCGAACCATGTCTCGCTCACTCAAGCGGAGATCGAGCTGCAGGAACGAATCAAGAGCGACCGCGACCGCATCGCCAAGAAGCTCGGCTTCGAACCCACGCTGATCGCGAACCGCTCCCAGCTCGCCCAGATCGCCCGCGATCCCCGCCATATCAGCAAGGTCCTCCTGCCGTGGCAGGCCGACCTGCTCCGGCATGAGCCCGCGCTCAAGGCGCGCTAGACCCGGGGCCGCGCCACCCTGCGGACCATCCCGTCACCCGGACGCCTTCCCGCCGTGACCTCCGTCAGCAACGCCAACATCGCGCGCCACCTCGGCCTCATGGCCGCGGCCCAGCCTGCGAGGCCGGCGCTCAAGATCCCGCGCGGCCGCAGTGCAGACGGCCGGATCGTCTATCTCACGCTTTCGTTTGCCGAGCTCGATGCCGAGGTCGCGGGCTGGCAGGCCCGCCTCGCCGCGGCCGGCGTGCGCCGCGGCGATCGCACGCTCGTCATGGTGAAGCCCGGCCTGCCGCTGATCGCGGTGGTGTTCGCCCTGTTCCGCACCGGGGCCGTGCCGGTGGTCATCGATCCGGGCATGGGCCTGCGAAATTTCCTCTCGTGCGTCGCCCAGTCGCGGCCCCGCGCCCTGGTCGGCATCCCGCTGGCGCGTTTTCTCAGCCGCGTCTTCCGGCGGTCGTTCTCCAGCGTCGCGGTCCGGGTCCCGGTCGACGCTTCACCCACCGCCCGGGTTTCGCCCGCCGGCGCCGCGGGCATGGCGGAGAATGCCGCGACCGACCTCGCGGCGATCCTGTTCACCTCCGGCTCCACCGGCGCCCCCAAGGGCGTGTGCTACGAGCACGGGATGTTCGAGGCGCAGGTGCGGATGATCCGCGAGGCCTACGACATCGAGCCGGGAGAGGTCGACCTGCCCATGCTGCCGATCTTCGCGCTCTTTAATCCCGCACTCGGGATGACCACCGTGGTGCCTGAGATGGATCCGCGGCGGCCCGCCGCTGTCGATCCCGCGCGGATCGTGCAGGCGATCCGGCAGGAGAACGTGACGAATTCCTTCGGCTCGCCGACGCTCTGGCTCAAGGTGAGCGAGTACTGCGAGCGCGAGCACATCACGCTGCCCACCTTGCGCCGCGTCCTCAGCGCCGGCGCCCCGGTGCCCGCCGCGCTCTGGGAAAACTCCCGCCGCCTGCTGCCCAGCGGCCGGCTGCACAGCCCGTATGGCGCCACCGAGGCGCTGCCCGTGGCCACGGTTTCCTCCACCGAGATCGATCCCGCGGGCGTCCGCGGCGCCTGCGTCGGGCGTCCGCTGCCCGGCATCACGGTCCGGATCATCGCCCTCACCGACGAGCCGATCCCCTCGATCGACGCCGTCCGCGACCTGCCGACCGGTGAGGTGGGGGAGATCATCGTCCAGGGCCCGGTGGTGACCCGGCAGTACGACGCGATGCCCGCGGCCACCGCCCTCGCCAAGATCCCGGCTCCGGACGGCACGGTCTGGCATCGCATGGGGGACTGCGGTTTCCTCGACTACTCCAGCCGCCTGTGGTTCACCGGCCGCAAGGCCGAACGGGTCGTCACCGCCGAGGGGACCATGTTCACCGAACCGTGCGAACAGGTATTCCGCCAGCACCCGGAGGTGAAGCGCTGCGCCCTGGTCGGGCTTGGGCCCCGCGGCCGGCAGCAGCCCGCGGTGGTGGTGGAGACCCCGTCGGCGCCGTCGCTCCGGGCCGCCCGGGCGTTCGCCGCCGAGCTCCGCGCCCTCGCGCTCCGGCATCCGCACACCTCGCGCATCCGCCGCTTCTATTTCCGTCCCCGGTTCCCGGTCGACGTCCGGCACAACGCCAAGATCCACCGGCTCACGCTCACGGCGTGGGCCGCGCGCGCCCCGGGCATCGAGGTGCCCGCCACCCCATGAGCGTCCTGGTCACCGGTGGCACCGGCTTCCTCGGTCGCAATCTCGTGGAGCGCCTGCTTCGCGACGGCCGCACCGTCGCGATCCTGGGACGCACCCCGGCGCCGGATCTCCAGGACCGCGGCGTCCGCTTCATCCAGGCTTCACTCGACGACGCCGAGGCGGTCCGCGCCGCCTGCGCCGGCATGGAGACCGTTTACCACACCGCGGCCAAGGTCGGGGTCTGGGGCCGTCACGCCGATTTCCACCGCACCAATGTCCTCGGCACACGCGCCCTGCTCGAGGGCTGCCGCGCCCACGGGGTCTCCTACCTGGTGCACACCTCCACCCCGAGCGTGGTGTACAACGGCCGGGACCTCGCGAATGCCGACGAGTCCCTGCCGCTCACGACGTCGTGCCCGAGCCCGTACCCGCTCACGAAGGCCGTCGCGGAACGCGAGGTGCTCGCCGCCACTTCGCCGACTCTCCGCACCGTCGCGCTCCGGCCGCACCTCATCTGGGGAGTCGGCGACCCGCACCTCGTGCCGCGGGTGCTCGCCCGCGCCCGGGCCGGTCGCCTCCGCATCGTCGGCACGGGACGGAACCAGGTCGACATGGTGCACATCGAGAACGCCGTCGAGGCCCACGTGCTCGCCGAGGCCGCGCTGCGCCGCGGTGCCGCGGAGCGGGCCGGCGATCCCGCGGGACGCGCCTATTTCATCACCAATGGCGAGCCGGTCCGGCTCTGGGATTGGATCAACGGCCTGTTGACCGCGCTGCGGATTCCTCCCGTCACCCGGCGCGTGCCGCTCGGCGCCGCCCTTACCGTCGGCGCCTGTTGCGAGGCCGCCTGGCGGCTGCTGCCGCTGCGGGGCGAGCCGCCCATGACCCGGTTCATCGCGGCCGAGCTCGCCAAGGACCACTGGTTCGACATCTCCGCCGCGCGCCGGGACCTCGCCTACACGCCTTGGATCACCATGGCCGACGGCACGGCCGCGCTGATCGACTCGTATCACCAGGTCGGCGCCTGATTCCATGACTGTCCAAGTCCGTCAGATCATCCTGCCCGCGCTGGCCATGGCGGCGATCGTGCTCGTCTCCAACCTGCTTGTGCAGTTTCCGATCAACCCGTGGCTGACCTGGGGAGCGTTTTCCTATCCGGTCGCGTACTTTGTCACGGACGTCTGCAACCGCGTGGTCGGCCCCCAGCTCGCCCGCCGGGTGGCCTGGATCGGTTTCGCGTGCGGGCTGACCTGCTCGGCGATCCTCGCGCCGGTGCGGATCGCGATCGCCTCAGGCGCGGCGTTCATTGTCTCGCAGCTGCTCGACGTCGCGGTCTTCAACCAGCTCCGGCGCCAAAGCTGGTGGAAGGCGCCGTTCTTCGGCTCCGTCGCTGCATCCATCATCGACACCGCGATCTTCTTCAGCCTCGCGTTCTACGGCACCCAGGTTCCATGGCTGCCGCTGGCCTGCGGCGACTTGGGCGTGAAGCTTTTCATGGCGCTCGTCCTGCTGCCGCCCTACCGCGCGCTGGTGCGGCGCCTGACGAGCGCGTGATCTGCCGGACGGCGCCGGCCTTCACTCCTTGAGGTGGGCGGCGAGGAACCGCTCGAGCCGCTCGTAGAATTCGATCGAGGCCTTGCCGCGGTCGAAGCCGTGACCCTGGTCCTCCTCGACCAGGAACTCGAACGGCTTGTTGTATTTCTTGAGCTCGCGCTTCAGCCGCGTCCAGTGGTCAAACTCCACCACCGGGTCGTTCTTCCCGTAGGCATGGAAGGTGGGCACCTTGATGCGCTCGATCCGTCGGATCGGCGAGGTTTCTGAACGGTATTCCTTGGTCGGTCCCACCCAGACTTCGCGGTAGTCGAAATCATCGTTCCTCATGTCGGCGTCCATGCCGCGATAGTGATAGGTGATCTCCAGGTCGGTCGCGCCGACACAGTTCACGGCGCAGCAGTAGAGGTCGGGCGTCAGGGTCACCCCGGCGAGCGCGGCATAGCCGCCGTAGCTGGCCCCGTAGATGGCCACCCGCTTGGGGTCTGCGATGCCCTGACTGATCGCCCAGTTCACTCCATCGGTGAGATCGTCCTGCATGCCCCGGCCCCACTGGGCCTTACCTTTGTCGATGAAAGAGCGGCCGTAACCGCCCGAGCCGCGGAAGTTCACCTGGAGCACGGCATAACCGCGTGACGCCAGAAACTGCACCTCCGCATCGTAGCCCCACGTGTCGCGGATTCCGAACGGCCCACCGTGCGGCAGCACCACCATCGGCACCCGCCGGCCCGTCTCTGACGCCCACGGCCGGGTGATGTAGCCTTCCAGCGGCAGTCCATCCCGCGCCTTGAACGCGATGGGCTCCATGGAACGGAGCAGGCGACCGTCCAGTCCCGGCTGCACCCGCTTGAACAGGGCCATGCTTTTCGCCGGCCGATCCAACACGAAGAAGGCTCCGGGTTCCCGGTCCGACTGCACCTGCACGATCATCACCGCCCCGTCTTTTGAGGCGCTGACGATTTCCACTTCGACTCCCGGGAACGCCTCCTCGATCGAGGCCTGCAGTGCGGCGCGCTCGGGATTGAGCCAGTGGTACCTGGGCTTGGCGCCCTCGTACAACACGCCGTCCAGGCGGTTGCCGTCGCGGGAAAAGACCAGCTTCTTGATTTCTCCCTCGGGAGAAACAAACACCGGACCGCTGAGTTCGTGCTTGGTGGTATCAAACTGGTACAGCGCCCCGCGGTCCTCGGTGTCGCGGATGACCAGATAGCCGGTCTGGCCGTCGCTCGTTACCTTGCCCTCTTCCATCCACTCGGCGTAGCCGTGCCTGGGCCAGGTTTTCAGCGCGACCGGCTTCGCCCCCAGTCCGTCGCGGTAGTTCAACGTGATCTTCTTCTCGAGCAGCGCGCCGTAGAAGCGGACGGCGCCGGACCCATCGACGACAAAGTCGCTGAACAGGGTGTGGCTGTCGCCTTCAGGGCGCCGGAACACCAGCTGACACTTGCCGGAGTAGACATTGAACAGCTGCAGGTAGCCGCCCATGTTTCGGTCCCAGAAATAGGCCACGACGTTCTCCGGATCATCCGTCCGCGGTTCAACGATTCCCATCATCCCGAACTTGTCGTTGAGCTTGACGATCTTCTTGCCCGCCAGGTCGGTCAGAATGATGTCGGGATCCCGGTTGCCGTGATAGTCCGCGTAGGCAATCAGGTGCTCATTACCCTTCCAGACTAGCTCATCGATGCTCTCGTTGGGCGCCTTGAGCACCAGGTAGGCGTTCCCGGTGGCCCGTTCGAAGACACCGACAGCCCGGCGGTCATCCAGCGGAAACAGAAACGCGATCTTCGAGCCGTCCGGTGAAAGCTGCGGGGCGATGACCTGGTTGTTGCCGAAGAACGCCTTGGCCGGCAGCTGGCGGGCCGCGTCCGCGAGGCGGGAGATTTCCTGATCAGTCGGCGCGCCGGCAAGGGCGCTGGCCAGCACCAGAAACAGCCAGGTTCGCATCGTGATTCTCTAGGGCGACGCGCCCGGGGCACGCAAACCCGGAGGTCAGCCCCGCTGCCGCACGGCCTCGAACAGCGTGATGATCGTCGCCATCGCCACGTTCAGCGAGTCGGCCTGTCCCGCCATCGGGATGCGCACGGTGAGGTCGCTCTGCTTCAGCCAGTAGTCGCTCAGCCCGTACTGCTCGCTGCCCATCACGATCGCAAGCGGGCCGCGCAGGTCGGCTGTGGTGTAGAGCGTCTCGGCCGCCGGCGTTGTGGCCACCGCCCGGATGCCCCGCGACCGGAGCCAGTTCCGCACCGGCTCGCTCTCCGCGACCACCAGCGGGACCGAGAACAGCACGCCGGTCGAGGCGCGGACCACGTTGGGATTGAAGATGTCGGTCACGGGATCGCAGACGATCACGGCATGACAGCCCGCCGCGTCGGCGCTGCGCAGGATGGTGCCGAGGTTGCCGGGTTTCTCGATCGCCTCGACCACCAGGAGAAATGGCGCGGCCGGCAGCACGAGATCCTCGAGCGTGCGGCGCCACTGCGGCGCGACCGCCAGCAGGCCGTCGGGCCGCTCCCGGTAGGCGACCTTGGCAAAGGCTTCCTTCGACAACTCGAACACCGTCGCCCCGGCCGTTCGGGCCTGGGCGATCAGCGCCGGCTCGTTTTCCCCGAGAAACCAGTCAGCGGAGAAATACAGCTCGGTCAGCTTCACGCCTTTTTCCAGCGCGCGCCGAATCTCGCGGTAACCCTCGACCAGGAAGACCCCGGCCTCGTCGCGGGGCCGGCGGTCCCGCAGCTTCACGAGCTGCTTCACCCGGGGATTCTGGAGGCTGGAGATCTTTTCGGCGGGAACCACGGGTGCAACGGAACACACGGATCGGCGAAAAAGACAAAATCCTTTTCCTCGCCGTCTGGGTTTTCGTGTGTTCGGTGTCTGCCGTGGGCCGAAACAAGAAACCCAACGACGTCCCGTTCGCTTACCACACCGAACTCGAGCTGACCATTGCCACGCTGACCAACCTTGGCTCCGGCTTGGGCCGGGTCGCGCTCCCGGGCGAAACCGAGGCCAAGTGGGTAGTCATGGTGCCGTTCGCCCTGCCCGGAGAACGGGTGCGGGTGAGGGTCTTCCGGAACCACAAGAATTTCTCCGAGGCGGACCTGCTGGAGGTGCTCACGCCTTCGCCGTCGCGGGTCTCGCCCGCCTGCCCGGTCTTCGGCCGCTGCGGCGGCTGCCAGTACCAGCACCTCGCCTACGCGGATCAGCTCGCCTGGAAGCGGCAGCAGGTCGCGGAGCTTCTGCTCCACCTCGGCGGCATCGAGTTTCCCGTCGCCCCGGTCGTCGCGTCGCCGCGCGAGCTCGGCTACCGGTCCAAGATCACGCCGCACTTCAACCCGCCGCGGGCCGGCCAGCCGCTGCCGATCGGATTTCTCCGGCAGGGCACACGCTTTGACATCGTGGACGTCCCGGCGTGTCCCATCGCCACGCCCGGCCTGAACGCGAAGCTCACGGAGGTGCGGGCCGACGTGACGGCCCGCCGCGACACGTTCAAGCGCGGCGCCACGCTGCTGCTGCGCGAGGCGAGCGGGGAGGTGACGACCGACTACGATGCGACCATCACCGAGACCGTCGGCATGGTGAAGCTGCGCTTCCTCGCGCGGGATTTCTTCCAGAACAACCCGTTCATCCTGCCGGCGTTCACCGGCTACGTGCGCGACCAGGCGGCGGCCAGCGGCGCCAAGTTCCTGGTCGACGCCTACTGTGGGAGCGGGCTGTTCGCCCTGACGGCGGCGCCGGCCTTCGCCCAGGTCGCGGGCATCGAGATCAGCGCGAGCAGCATCGCGTTCGCCCGCGAGAACGCCGTGGGCAACGGGATCACCAACGCCACCTTCCAGGCCGGCGACGCCGCGGCGATCTTCGCCGGCCTGACGTTTCCGGCCGCCGATACCGCGGTGATCATCGATCCGCCGCGGAAGGGTTGCGACGAGTCGTTCCTGCAGCAGCTCTTCGCCTTCGGACCCCGCGCGGTGGTGTACGTCTCGTGCGATCCGGCGACCCAGATGCGCGACCTGCGCCACTTCCTCGCGGCCGGCTACCAGCTCACGGCGGCGCAGCCCTTCGACCTGTTTCCCCAGACGCGCCATCTGGAGTGCGTGCTGACGCTGCGCCGCGCCTGACCGGACCGCGGCCGCCGGTGAAAATTTGCCGGCCGCCGGGCCCGGGGGATTGCCAACGCCGACCAATCTGATAACGCCTTGGCCGTGAGCTCTTCACCACCCCTTATCCCGCCGACCGGCGCCCCGCGCCATCACTGGAAGTTCTTCCGCACGGGCGGTCTCGACCAGGTTGCCCTGACCTCCGGCGCCGACTTGCAGGCCCTCGACCAGCTCGACCCGAAGCTGTGGGTGGCGTTGTCGTGCCCGGTGAAGGGATTGGAACTCGACGAGAAGACGCTCGCGCTCATCGACGCCGACGGCGACGGCCGCATCCGCGTCCCGGAACTCATCGCCGCGGTGACGTGGGCCACCGAGCGACTGAAGGACCCCGCCACGCTGCTGCGCGGGGCCGACAGCCTGCCGCTGGCCGTGATCAATGACGCGACCCCGGACGGCAAGATCATCCAGGCCGCCGCGAAGCAGATTCTCGTCAGCCTGGGCCGCCCGGGCGATGCCGCCATCGGCGTGGGCGACACCTCCGACGTGGCGAAGATTTTCTCGGCTAGCGCACTGAACGGCGACGGAGTCATTCCGGTCGAGGCGACCGAGGACGCCGACGCCCGCGCGCTCATCCAGGACGCCGTCGCGTGCATGGGCGGCGTGGCCGACCGCACCGGCTCCATCGGCACGACCGCCGAGAAGACCGAGGAATTCTACCGCGAGCTTGCGGCCTATGTGGCGTGGGTGGAGCAGGGTGCCGCCCAGGGTATCGCGCTGCTCGGCGACAACACCGCCGCCGCGTGCGCCGCCGTCCAGACGGTGCGGGCCAAGGTCGACGATTATTTCGCCCGCTGCCGGCTCGCCGGCTTCGACGCGCGGGCCATCGCGGCGCTCAACCGCTCGGAGACCGAGTACCTCGCCATCGCCGCGCGCGACCTAAAGATCACGGCCGAGGAAGTCGCGGGCTTCCCGCTGGCCCGCGTCGAGGCCGGCCGGCCGCTGCCGCTGCTCGACGGGGTCAACCCCGCCTGGGCCGGCCCGCTCGCCACCCTGCACGCCACCGTCGTGACCCCGCTGCTCGGCGCGAGCCGGAAGACCCTCACGGAGGACGATTGGAAGGAGCTCAACGCCAAGCTCGCCCCGTACGAGGCGTGGATCGGCAGCAAGGCCGGCGCCAAGGTCGAGCCGCTCGGCGTCGCGCGGGCCCGCGACCTGCTCGCGGGAAAGGGCCGCGAGACGCTGCATAGTCTCATCGCCCAGGACCAGGCCCTGGCGCCCGAGTTCAACGCCATCAGCGCGGTCGACCGCCTGGTGCGCTACCACCGCGACCTGCGCGCGCTGCTCCATAATTTCGTCAACTTCGCCGACTTCTACTCTCGCGACCGTCTCGCCGTGTTCCAGGCCGGCACCCTTTACGTCGACAGTCGCTCGTGCGAGCTCTGCATCCGCGTCGACGATCCGGGCGCCCACGCCGGTCTCGCGGCCAGCAGCAAGGCCTACATCGCCTACGTCGACTGCCGCCGGCCGAGCGGCGAGACGATGAAGATCGCGGCCTGCGTGACCCAGGGTGACAGTGATTACCTCGTCACGGGACGCAACGGCCTGTTCATCGACCGGAAGGGTCGCGACTGGGACGCCACCATCACGAAGATCATCGATAACCCGATCAGCCTCCGGCAGGCGTTCTGGTCGCCCTACAAGAAGTTCATCCGCATGATCGAGGAGCAGGTGGCCAAGCGGGCCGCCGCGGCCGACGCCGAGGCGAACACCAAGCTGGCCTCCACCGCAGAGTCCGCTGCGAACGCCGACAAGAACAAGGCTGCGCCGAAGAAGATCGATGTCGGCACCGTGGCCGCCCTCGGCGTCGCTGTCGGCGCCATCGGCGGCGCGCTCGCCACGCTGGCCACCGGACTCGCCAAGCTCGAGCCGTGGCAGCTTCCGCTCGTGGTCCTCGCCGCGATGCTCATCATCTCCACGCCCGCGGTCGTCATCGCCTGGCTGAAGCTCCGGCAGCGGACCCTCGGCCCGATCCTCGACGCCAACGGCTGGGCGGTGAATGGCCGCGTCCAGATCAACATCCCATTCGGCACCGCGCTCACCGAGCAGGCGACCCTGCCCGCCGGGGCGACCCGGTCGCTCAAGGATCCCTACGCGGAGAAGAAGGGCGGCCGCCGCACCGTGATCGCCGTGGTCATCCTCCTGCTGGTCCTGCTCGGGCTCGCCAAGATCTTTGGCTTCTGGCCGTTCGGGCCGTTCTTCGACGGATCCGGCGAAATGTCCTCCGTCTGGAAGTAAATTAGGCTCCGTCTGGCTGATGATGCTCCGCGGGCTAAGTCGGTTCTGCTGGCTTGCGGCGGCGATCCTGCTGGTTGCGGGCTTCGTGCTCGCCGTCGCCCGGTTCCATCACCCGGTCTACGGCTTCACCGCGCTGCTCCAGTTCGACAACTCCGACGAGGCCCATCTCCTGCCGGAAGTCCGCGAGCGCCCTGCTTTCATCAACCGCAACAACGGCGGCTACGACGGCCTGTACTACGCCCAGATCGCGTGCCGTCCCACGCTGCGCGACCCGGCGCTGCCGAAGGCCATCGACAACCTCGGCTACCGCGCCCGCCGCATTCTGCCGAGCTGGACCGCGTGGGTGCTTGCCCTTGGCAACCCCGTCCGGGCGCTCGACATGTTCGCGATCCTCAACCCGCTCTGCTGGCTCGCGCTCGCCGGCGTGCTGCTCTGGCTTTTTCCGCTGCGCTCCGGCCATGACTTTCTTGCCTGGTCCGGTCTCGTGCTTTCCGCCGGCGCGCTGTCGAGTGTCCGCCTGGCCCTGGTGGACCTGCCCGCCCTGTTGCTGCTGGCCGCCGCGATGGTCGCTGTGCAGCGCGAGCGGCCCCGGGGCGCGGTCGGCCTGTTCGCCGCCGCCACCCTGACCCGCGAAACCTCGCTGTTTGCCGTGCCCGTCCTGGCCCGGGCGCCATGGCGGAGTTTTTTCCTCCGCAGCGCGCTGATCGTCGCGCCGTTTGCGCTTTGGCTGGTCTACATCCGTGTGGTCGTCGGACCTGGCGATCGCGGCTGGAGCAACTTCGCCTGGCCGGGCCAGTGCTGGGTGGAGAAATGGCAGGCGACCATCGCAGGATTCTCGCTTCATCCCGAGCTGCCGCTGCTCAACTGGACCACCTTGCTCGCGCTCGTCGGCCTCAGCATTCAAGCCGCCTGGTTCATCGCCCGGCCGCAGTGGCAGAATCTCTGGTGGCGTCTCGGCGCCAGCTACACCGTCCTGTTTCTCCTGCTCGGCACCGCGGTCTGGGAGGGTTACCCGGGTGCTGCCGTTCGCGTGCTCCTGCCGCTCAACCTCGCGTTCAACGCCTTCGTGCCCCGTACCCGCGCGGGCCTCGCGCTGCTCGTGCTTGGCAACCTCACCGTCCCAGCCGGGCTCGTGCAGATCACCAGTCTGCCGAATGACGGCGTCGAACTCGCCGCCGTGCGCACCGATGTCTCGGCCGTGATCGTCCAGACCCAGCGCGGCTGGTACGGCGTCGAGCGCAACGCGCGAAATTTCTGGTCGTGGAGCGCGGGCGACGCCGACCTGCTTGTGCGCTCCAAGCCGGTGGGTACGAGTCAGGTGCTTTCGTTCCGCCTGCGGAGTCTGGAACCGCGGACCGTGACCATCACTCAGGACGGCCATCAACTCTGGCAGGGCCCGGTGAGCCAGACTTGGGCGGCCGTCACGCTGCACTGCACGGACGGCATCCTGTCTTTCCACTCCGACCAGCCGCCGTCCCGCGAGTCCGCGGAAACCAGCTCCCGGGCCCTCGCGGTTTGCATCGACCGCGTGCAGATCACCGACGTCGCTGTCCGACGCTGAGGTCTCCGTCTCCGGTGGACCCTGACAGGGCACCGGCCGTCAACGCGCCTCGTTCCACTCCGGCGCGGAGTACTGCTCGATCAGCCCCGCGACCTCGTCCTCGTTGAACTCCGGCCACGGCGTCGGCTGCGCGGGACAGTCCAGCACCCGGGCGAGGGCGGAGGTGAAATCCGTGTGGAAGCGGTCCCAGTCGATTGCCGCGCCCACTGCTGGTCGCCAGATCGAGCCCTGGAACAGCAGGCCCTGTTTGTTCCGCTTCTGGGCCGCGCCGGCGATCTTCTCGCCGCTGCGTTCGTGCACCACGTCGTAGAGCTCGGCGCGCTGGAAGCACACGCCGCTCGGGCCGCAGCCGGCGCCGTCGGGCGCGGGCTCGCAGGCCTGCTTGGTCACTGCCGGCACGCCCTGAGCCCGCAGTGCCTCGGCCAGACACTCATGAACTTCGCGATAGCTCTGCGCCGCGCGCACCTCCTCGAGCGGTTGGCCGCGCGGGATCACGAGCGCATAGGTCCAGTCGTCGCGGTGGTCGACGATGCCGCCGCCCGTCGGCCGCCGGCACAAGTCCCAGCGCTCGCCGGGGGGCAGGGCGCCGCGGATGAACGCGATCTTCTGCGCGTAGCCGAACGTGAACGCTGCTCCCGGCCACTCGTAGTGCCGGAAACGCGGGGCCTCCGGCCGCGGGTACCGCTGCAGCAGCAGGAAATCCAGCGCCATGTTCTCGGCGGCGCCGGCCCGGCGGACAGGAAGGATCTCAAGGTTCATGCGGCGGCCATTGAAGGCGACGGGCCTCCGGTGGAAAGCCCGGAAACCCTCAGGAATCGAGCAGCTCCCGCACCGCCTTGAGCAGGTCGCTCAGCGCGTACGGCTTGGGCAGGTGCGCCCAGCGGTTCTTCTTCATCCAATCGAGCGCCACGGCGTTCTCGCGCGAGGTGGTCGACAGCACGCGCAGCGACGGCATCGCGCGGTGCAGCGTGCGGGCCAGCGCGTCGTGCCGGCCGGTGAGATTCGTGATGAGCAGCTTAGCGGGCCGCTTCAGGCGTCGGGCCTCGCGCAGTGCCGCCTCGGACGTCTTGGCGGCCAGCACCTGGTAGCCGTCGGCGGTGAGGATGCCCGTGACCATCTTCCGGACGACATCGTTCTCCTCGACCAGGATGACGGCCTCGTGGCCGCGGGTCGACGGGAGCGGGTCGATGCTGGCCCGGCGGTCCGCGGGACTCTCGGCCAGCTGCGTCTCGGGCAGCATGATCTCGAACGTGGAGCCGTGGCCGAGTTCGCTCTTCACCGTGATGAAGCCGCCGCTCTGCTGGACCACGCCGTGGACCAGCGAGAGGCCGAGCCCGGTGCCCTTGCCCTCGGGCTTGGTGGTGAAGAACGGCTCGAAGAGCTTCGCCTGGGTCGCGGCGCTCATGCCGGTGCCGTTGTCCCGGACGCTGATGCAGACGTAGTCGCCCGGCGGATTGTCGGTGAACCGCCGGTTGAGGCCGCTGCGCACGCGGCGGCGGGCCGTCGCGATCACTACCTTGCCGTTGCGCCGCAGCGCATCGCGGGCATTGAGCGTGAGGTTGAGCAGCACCTGCTGGAGTTGCGCGGGGTCGATGCGGATCTGGCCGACGGACGGGTTGAGGTCGAGATCGAGGCGGCCGTGCTGGTCCAGCAGCCGGGAGAGGATGTCGGCCTGGCTCCGGATGAAGCGGTTCGGGTTGATCACGCGCACCTTCAGCGGCTGCCGCCGGCCGAACGCGAGCAGCTGCCGCGTGAGTGCGGCCGCCTTGCGGCCCGCCTGGTGAATCTCGCCCACCTCGCGCAGGATCTGCGGCTGCCCCGCCGCCTGGCCGGCGAGGATCTGGCAGTAGCCGTTGATGACCGAGAGCAGGTTGTTGAAATCGTGCGCCACGCCGCCGGCGAGCCGGCCCACGGCATCCAGCCGCTGCGCGTGCATCAGCGCCTCCTGGAGGCGCCGCTTCTCCGTCGTGTCGCGGTAGGTGGCCACCACGTGGGTCGCCCGCCCGCGGGCCGTGGGAATCACGCTGAAGCTCCACGCCGTGTGCAGCGTGCTGCCGTCCTTGCGCAGTAGGTGACCCTCGCCGCCAAGGGGACGGCCGGGCTGGGCGAGCCGGCGCCAGCGCTTGATCTTCGCGAGATCGCTGCGGTCGGCATGCAGCAGGCCCGGGCCATGGCCGGCCAGCGCGGCCGCCGTGCGGCCGCACATCGCGCACAGCGCCTCGTTCGCGAAGATGATCTCCAGTCCCTCGCCGCCGCGGGTCTGGCGCGCGATCAGCACGCCCTCATCCTGGGCCCGGAGCGCCGCACTGAGGAGCGCGTCCGACAATCCCGGTGCCGCGGGACGCCAGGCCGGTTTCATGGCGCGAGGCGCTCCACCGACCAGCTGCCGTCGGCGGCGCGGCGGTAGCGCAGGCGGTCATGCAGGCGGTTGCGCCGGCCCTGCCAGAACTCGACGGTCTCCGGGATCACGCGGAAGCCGCCCCAGTAGGGCGGCAGCGGCACGACCTGGCCGGCATATTTGCGCTCCACGTCCTTCATCGCCTCCTCGATCGCCTTCCGGTTCGGGAGAATGCTGCTCTGCGACGAGGCCCACGCGGCCAGCTGGCTCGCGAGCGGACGGCTGTGGAAATAGGCCTCAGACTCCTCGCGCGTCACCTTGGTCACCGTGCCCTCGACGATGACCTGCCGCTCGAACGCGAACCACGGGAACACCAGCGACGCGCGCGGGTTGCCGTCGAGCTCGCGACCCTTGCGGCTCTCGTAGTTCGTGTAGAACACGAAGCCGCGGCCATCGACGTTCTTCAGGAGCACTGTGCGCCCCGACGGCCGGCCATCGCGCGCCGCGGTTGAGAGCACCATCGCGTTTGGTTCCACGAGCTTGGAGGCCTCCGCCTCCTGGAACCATTTTTCAAACTGGCGAAAGGGATCGCGGGCCAGGTCCTTCTCCGTGAGTCCGGCGAGCGAGTATTCTTTTCTGAGGTCGGCCAGCGACATGGGTGAGCGCAGCGTGGGCGGGGCGCTTCATCCTGTCAAAAATCATCTGGTCAATCCGCTGATCCACGGCGCCAAGGCCGCAAACTCCCTCAGCAGCCGTGCGCGGTCTCCCAGCTCGAACTCCTCGTCGCGCCACGCCGGCGTCACCGTGCACCCGACCAGCGCCCAGCCGTGACGCCCCGCGCCAGGTTGCAGGCGGGCCCCCTGCCAAATCCGCGACGGCACCGTCACCTGCGGACTTTGGCCCGCGGGCGTCTCCAGCCCGAGGAGATTCACCGTCAGCGCGCCGGTCGACGGGTTGATCATCACGTGCTCCACGGGATCGCCCGCATGGAACTGCCACCGCTCCTCCTCCTGCAGCCGATGCAGCGCGGAGAAATCGTCCTCGGTCAGAAGGAACAGGATCGCGGAGCTGGCGGCCCGATCCGGTGAAACCCGCTCTTCGCTTTCCCACACCCGGCGGAAATAGCCGCCCTCGCCGGGCAGCGGGGCCAGCTGGAGTTCGCGGATGATCTTGGCCGCCTCGGCGTTCACGCGGGCAGGAAAGACCGGTCGCCCGCGGCTGTCGACGCTGGGCGGCGGTTCTGCGCTTCCGTTCGCCGTCAATTCCGTGATTCTCGCGCGGTGCACCTCGACCCGTGGCTCTACCCGCTGCTGTTCTTCGTCGGCCTGCTGGCCGGCTGGGTGGACTCCATCGCGGGTGGTGGCGGCCTCATCGCCCTCCCGGCGCTGCTGAATCTCGGCCTGCCAGTGCCCCTCGCTCTCGGCACCAACAAATTCCAGTCCACCTGGGGCGCGCTGTCCGCCACCTGGCACTACATCCGCAGCGGCCTGGTTGATTTCCGCGAGTGCCGCATCGGCATCGTCGCCACGCTCGTGGGCGCGGCGCTCGGCGCCCTTGCCGTGCAGCAGATCGATTCCCACCAACTCGGTCGCGTGGTGCCATGGCTGCTCGCCGTGCTGCTCCTCTACACCGCCTTCCGGCCGCAGGTTGGAACCCAGGATCATCCGCCACGGATCGCCCCGCACTGGTTCTACCTCGGGTTCGGTCTCGGGTTTGGCTTCTACGACGGGTTCTTTGGGCCGGGTGTCGGCTCGTTCTGGGCGCTGTCCCTGATACTCCTCCTCGGCCAGAACTTCGCGCGCGCCACCGCTCACACCAAGGTGATGAACCTCACCAGCAATGTCGTCTCGCTCGTGCTCTTCGCCAGCGCCGGGCTCGTCAACTATGGCGCCGGGCTCGTGATGGGTGTCGGCCAGGTGGTGGGCGCTCGCCTGGGTGCCAAGCGGGTCGTGAAGCACGGCGCCAATTTCGTGCGCCCGGTGTTCCTGACCGTGGTTACCCTGATCCTGCTGCGTCTGATCTGGTTAAACTATCATTAGTTAAACCGCTACCCTGGGCTGGGTTATGAGGCCGGTCCGGCTCCGCCGGATGTTTTTGGGCTTTGGCTTGGGCGGGCTGGCAGGTAGGCTGGCTTATTCGCATGTCGCCCGCCGCCTATCTCGACCGCCATGTCCCCGAACTGACCGCGATGCTTCAGCGCCTGGTCGGCATTCCCACGGTGAATCCGCCCGGGGAGAATTATGATGCGGTCACGACGCTGCTTGGCCGGGAGATGCGGGCCTCGGGCCTGACAACCCGCCGCTTCACGATTCCCCGCGCCCTTCACCGCCGCCATCTTCCCGCCGACCATCAGGCGTTCCCGCGCTACAACCTCCTGGGCAAGCTCTCCACTCCCGGCGCGCGGAAGACGGTCCATTTCAACGCCCACTACGATGTCGTGCCGGTGTCCGGTGCCTGGCGTCACGGCAGCCCCTTCAGTGGCGCGATCGAGGGCGGCTGGCTGTACGGTCGCGGCAGCTCCGACATGAAGGGTTCGATGGCGAGCTGCCTGATGGCGCTCCGGGCGCTGCGTGCGACCGGGATCGCGCCGCGGATGAATGTCGAGGTCTCCTTCACCGCCGACGAGGAAACCGACTCGTTCCTCGGCGCCGGCTGGCTCGTGGAGCACGCCCCGATCAAGCCCGACTACGCCATCGTGATGGAAGGCGGCGAGGGCGGCACCGTCTGCTGCGGGCACAACGGCGTCGTCTGGCTCGAGGTCACGGTCCACGGCCGCGCTGCGCACGGCTCGATGCCCGAGCGGGGCGTGAACGCCCTGGAGAAGATGTCCGCGCTGGTTCTCCTGCTCGGCGAATACCAGCGCCGGCTCGAGCGCCGCACCTTTGTCACGCCCGAGGGCAAGGTGATGTACCCGACCCTCAACCTCGGCGGCACCTTCAGCTCGGGCGAGGGCGGCAAGATCAACACGGTGCCGGCGCTGGCCCGGTTCTCAATCGACCGCCGCGTGATCGCCATCGAGACGGTCGCCTCGGCCGAGCGCGAGTTGCGCGCGTTTCTCGCTGCCGCGGCGCGGCGCGTCCCGGGACTCCGGATCACGATTGAGAAGGTCTCCGACAATCACCCGTGCTACCACGCGCCCAAGCATCCATTCTTCACGGCGATGGCGCAGAGCGTGACCCACGTGCGGCGCCAGCCGACGACGTTCAACGTCTCGACCGGCTTCAACGACATGCACTTCTTCGCGCACCACCGGAAGATCCCGACCCTCGGCTACGGTCCGGGCGGCCAGAATGAGCACGCCGTGGACGAGCGGGCTCGCGTGAAGGACCTGGTCGCGACCGCGAAGATCTACGCCGATCTGCTCGCGTCGTTTGCCGGTTGAGGTCCGTCGCTCCGCGCGACCTTGTCCGTGGTCGCGCGCGTCTGCCTTTCAACCTTCAACCGAGCCCCTTCAACTGCCGCTCCCGGCTCACGCCCAGAACCCGTGCCGGATCATGTTTACCGCGATCGCGGCGAGCAGGAGTGACACGATCTTGGAGATCGCCCGCAGTCCGGTTGAGCTGATCTTCGCCGCGAGCCACTCGCTGTAGTGGAACGCGAGCACGACCACGACGAGGTTCACCACCAGCGCCAGCAGCGTCACGAGCCATCCCTGAGTTTGGGCGAGGAGCAGCAGGGTGGTGATGGACGCCGGGCCCGCGATCAGCGGCATACCGAGCGGCACCACGCCGATGTCGTCGAGAAACTTGGTCGGTTCCTCTGCCGCGGAGTGGATCAGGTCGCGCGCCGCGAGGATGAACAGGATGAGTCCACCCGCGATCTGGAAGTCGCCGACGGTGATACCCAGGGCGGCGAAGATGGTCTGGCCGAGGAAGAGAAAACCCAGCGCCACGAGTCCGCCGGTCCATGCCGCCTGCTTGGCAATCGACTGCCGCCGCTCAAGCGGGACCCCGGCGCTCATCGCCAAGAACACCGCCGCCAGCCCGATCGGATCGATCGCGACAAAGAGCGGGATGAACGACTTCACGAAACTCGAGAAAAACGCCAGCATGGCGTCATCCTCTCCCGCCACCTTCTCCGGCGCAAGCCCCGCGCAGACGGGGTCGGTGGTGAAATCGGGGCCGGCTGGTCTACGGGTCGTCTTTTTTTGACCACGGAATTCACGGATCACACAGATAGAACCACGATCGAATCCTCGCGGACCAAGGCCTGAGCGTTGCTCAGACCTTGGTCCGCTCGGCCAGTTGGAGCTGGATACCTGAAAAGACCATCGCTGGTCGCTTCGGAGTGGAGCCCTCAGGTCTTCAGCTCCCCCAAGGGCTTGCGGACCGAGGGGCCGCGTCCCAGCGGCTCCTCGGTCCGCAAGCATTCGTCTGAGGATCGATCCGTGCGATCCGTGAATTCCGTGGTGAAAAAAACGTCCCGCCAACCAGCGACCCCCTCCAACCTTTCCGTGTGTTCCGTGGGCCACCATCTCGGTGCGGCTGCCGCACTCCGCCATTGCTTCGGTCCCGGCGGCGCGGCAACTTCGGCCGGAATTTCCCATGAAAATCGACGCCAAGCTCACGCCGGCCAAGCTCCAGAAGAAAATCAACCGGGTCTTCGACCTCGCGGGACAAAAGATCCGCGCCATCGACGCCTCGTGGGACTCGTCCAAGGGCACGCCGGTCTTCACCGTCAAGGGCCGCTACACCTCGCGCGGCTGGACCGAGTGGACGCAGGGCTTCCAGTTCGGCATGGCGTTCCTCCACTTCGACGCCACCGGCGACGAGTCCATGCTCCGCCTCGGCCGCGAGAAGACCCTGAAGCACATGGCCTCGCACGTCTCGCACATCGGCGTGCATGATCACGGCTTCAACAACGTCTCCACCTACGGCAACCTCCGCCGCCTCATGCTCGAGGGGAAAATTCCCTTCAACCGCGACGAGCTGAACTACACCGAGATGGCCCTCAAGGTCTCCGGTGCCGTCCAGGCCGCGCGCTGGTCCACCACCGCCTACGGCACCGGCTACGTCTACTCGTTCAACGGGCCGCACTCGCTGTTCTCCGACACGATCCGCTCCATGCGCTCCCTCGTCGTCGCCGACCAGCTCGGCCACGTGCTGATGGGCGAGGGCGACAAGCCCACCAATCTCCTCCTGCGCGCGATCGAGCACGCCAAGACCACCGCGCGGTTCAACGTTTACTACGGTGAGGGCCGCGACAGCTACGACGTCCGCGGGCGCGTGGTGCACGAGTCGATCTTCAACCGCAACGACGGCAACTACCGCTGCCCGTCGAGCCAGCAGGGTTTCTCGCCGTTCACCACCTGGACGCGCGGCGCCGCCTGGATCATCACGGGCTACGCCGAGCAGCTGGAGTTCCTCGACACCGTCAAGGGCACTGCGCTCGACGCCGCCGGCGGCCGCAGCGCGGTCACGGACCTCTATCTCAAGGTGGCCCGGGCCACGAGCGACTACTTCATCGACGGCTACACCTCGAAGGATGGCATCCCGTACTGGGACACCGGCGCGCTCAACACCTACCGGCTGGGCAACTACCAGGCCCGCGCCGCGGATCCGTTCAACGAGCACGAGCCGGTCGACAGCTCGGCCGCGGCGATCGCGGCCCAGGGCCTCATCCGCCTCGGCAACTACCTCTCGGCCCGTGGTGAAAAGGCGGCGGGCAAGCGCTACCTGCAGGCCGGCCTCACGGTCGCCAACACGCTCTTCGCCGAGCCGTACCTCTCGACCAGCCCGAAGCACCAGGGCCTGCTGCTCCACAGCGTCTACCACCGTCCGAACGGCTGGGACCACATCCCGAAGGGCTGCAAGGTCCCGTGCGGCGAGTCCTCGATGTGGGGCGACTACCATGCGATGGAGCTGGCGCTGCTGATCTCACGGATGGCCGCGGGGCAGTACTACACCTTCTTCTGAGCGACCGTGCCCGTCCCGCTCCTCTACGAGTCCCACTCCCACACCCCGCTCTGCAAGCACGCGACCGGCTCGCCCGTCGAGTACGCCGCGGCGGCCGGCGCGCGGGGCCTGAAGGGCATCATCTTCACCTGCCACTGCCCGCTGCCCGATGGCATCTCCGCACCCGTGCGGATGGCGCCGGAGCAGTATGAGGAGTATGTCGCACTGATCGGCCAGGCCCGCGAGAAATTCGCCGGCCAGGTTGACGTCCGCCTCGGGCTTGAGAGCGACTACTTTCCCGGACTCGAGGGCTGGCTCGAGCAGCTTCACGCCCGCCACCCGCTGCACCACGTGCTCGGCTCGGTGCACATGCAGGTGCCCGAGTACCGGGCGCGCTATTTCCGCGGCGACTGGTTCGACTACCAGCAGACCTATTTCCAGCACCTCGCGCAGTCCGCGGAGTGCGGGCTATTCGACACGCTCGCGCATCCCGACCTCGTGAAGAACGAGGCTCCGGCCGAGTGGAACTTCGCCCGCATCCGACCGTTCATCGAGCGGGCGCTGGACCGCATCGCCGCGACCGGCGTGGCGATGGAGCTCAATACCAGCGGACTCCAGAAGGCCATTTCCGAGATGAACCCCAGCCCGACGATGCTCGGCATGATGCGCGAGCGGGGTATTCCGGTCGTCATCGGCGCCGACGCCCATTCCGTCCGTCGCGTCGGCGCGGACTACGCCAACGCGCTGCGGCTGCTACAGGCCGCCGGGTACAAGGAAGTCAGCTACTTCCTCGATCGAAAGCGCCGCACCGTGCTCATCACCGACGCCCTCGCTTCGCTCGCGTAGGAGAGGGCTGGGTGGTGTTTCGCATCTGCTGGGGGTAGCTCGCGACTTGGTTTTACCACGAAGGGCGCTAAGCACACGAAGCCCAATCCTGTCGTATGGTCTGGACCCAGACCAGAACCCTGCTCCACCAATCGCGGCGACCCCACCCGCGGCGCTTCGTGTCCTTCGCGCTCTTCGTGGTAAACCAAAAAACCCCGAATAAACCTCCGCTCAGCTCAGCTCAGTACCTGCGTGATGAAATCCTGGTCGACAACGCTGAGTTCGCGGTCTGCGCCGGCCAAGTTGCAGACGACTTGGCGGTCATTGCGGAAACCGGGGATCACGCACGCGACATTGGGATGATTCAGGATGTAGCGTTGCGCGACGCCGGCGAGGTCCTCGGTGGTGGCGCCGAACCGCGACTTCAACCGGGCGAGCTTCGGCTTCAGCGCCCGGAGTTTCTCCGGGGTGAACCGCCCGCTGTTGCGCCGGTGGTCACCCTCCTCGAACTGCGGCGGCTTTTCCGGGTCGAACTTGTCGAGCAGGAGCCCCTGCGCGAGCGGACTGAACGCCACGAAGCTCATGCCGTGCTCCGCCAGCAGCCGCGGCACCACGCCGCCCGGACGGATGAAGTCCGGCGCCAGGGCGTTGGCCCAGGACTGGAGCACCGCCGGTTTCACGACCGGCACGGCCCGCGCGAAGTCCTTCTCCGAGTAGGCGCTCTGGCCCTTGAGGCGGATCTTCCCCTCCTTCACCAGCGCGTCGAGCGTGTCGGCCGCGCCCTGCAGCCACTCACCCTGCGGACCGAAGTCGCCGTGATGGAGGTAGTACAGGTCGACATAGTCGCGCCCGAGGTTCTGCAGCGACTGTTCGCACTGGTGCCGGAGATGCAGCGGGTCGTAGGCGTGCTCCGCCGTGCCGGGAAAGTGTCCGACTTTGGTCGCGATGACAAAGTCGGTGGACCGCAGGCCCAGGCGCTTCAGCACCCGTGCCAGCATCCGCTCGGCCTTGCCGTTGCCGTACACGTCGGCGTTGTCGAAGTGGTTCACCCCCGCGTCCACCGCCCGCCGGATCGCGGCCGTGACCTCGTCCTCGTTCACGTTGGCCCAGCCGTTCGGCGTGCCGTTGACCCAGTTGAGCCCGCCCATGGTCCAGCAACCCAGGCTGATTTCCGAGACCTTGATGTCGCTGCGTCCGAGGGGGCGGTACTTCATGCGCGGGAGGACAGCGGAGCGGCCGCGCCACGACAATCCCACACTGCTCGAACGGTCCGACGAAAAGGCTGTCCTTTGAACCGCCAACGCCTATGCACCGCGGGGTGCGCACCAAGGCCGTCAATCTCTACGATCTGACCCGGGAGGAACTCCGGCTCCAGCTGGTGCGCTGGGACGTGAACCCGTTCCACGTGGCCCAGCTCTGGAACTACCTCTACCTCCAGCTAGCCGACTCGTTCGCCGCCATGACCGAGTTGCCGGCCAAGGTGCGGACCGTGCTGGAACGCGAGGCCCGGCTCGGCGTGCTGCCCACCGCGCTGGAAACCGACTCAAGCGACGGCTTCACGCGGAAGTACCTGCTGCGGCTCGACGACGACAACCGCATCGAGACCGTGCTGATGCGCTTCACCGGGCGGGTGACCGCCTGCATCTCGAGCCAGGTCGGCTGCGCGATGGGCTGTGTGTTTTGTGCGACCGGACAGATGGGCTACACGCGCCATCTCACGCCGGGCGAGATCGTCGCTCAGGCCGTGCACGTGGCACGCGCTCTCCGCACCGCCCGCGAGCCCCACCGCCTGCGCAATGTCGTGCTCATGGGCATGGGCGAGCCGCTGCACAACTACGACGCGGTGATGCATGCCGTGGACATCCTGCGCGACGAGGCCGGCCTCGCGCTGGGCGCGGGACGGATCACGCTCAGCACCGTGGGCGTGGTGCCCGGCATCCTCCGGCTCGCACGCGAGTCGCGTCCCCTGCATCTCGCGGTTTCCCTCCACGCCGCCACCCAGGCCGAGCGCGCCGCCCTCGTTCCCGCAGCGAAAAAATGGCCGCTCGACGAACTCATGGCCGCATGTCGCACCTATAGCGAGCAGACGGGCCGCCGGATCTTCTACGAGTGGACGCTGATCGCCGGGCAGAACGACACGCCGGAGCACGCGCGCGCGGTCGGCCGCCTCCTCCAGGGTCTGCCGGCGCAGGTGAACCTAATTCCGCTCAACCCCACCGCCGGCTATGGCGGCGCGCCGACCAAGACCGACGCGGCGCGTCACTTTCAGCAGATCCTCGCGCACGAATTCCGCCTACCGAGCACAGTTCGCCAGCGTCGCGGTATCGACATTGCCGCAGGCTGCGGCCAGCTGGCGGTGGCGGCCAGTTAAGAGCCTCCGAGTTTGGTTCGACCCAGGTGGGTCACAGAGATCACAGAGAGTGCACCGAGGTCACGGAGTACAATTCTCTCTGACTGACTCGGTGTCCTCCGGATCGACTCGGTGCGCTCTGTGGCTTCAATCAGGAACGCAGTTCGCGCAGAGCGTCCGTGGCGATCCAGCGGGCGGTTGGGGAATTGAGTTTCCTGATCCTCACCGCCTCGGCGATTGCGGCCCGACGCAGGCGCGGGTTCCGCTTGCCGATCTGACGCAGCGCCCAATTCACGGCCTTCTTCACGACATTCCGTTCATCGTTCGCCTCGCGCCGGATGAGGGAAAGAAATTCGAGAAAGACGTCGTCCGGCAGTTCCTTCCGATGGACGGCCATCATGGCCATCAGGGAGAAGCCCGACCTTTTCACGAACTCGGCTTTTCGTCCGCTCCACGTGCGGGCTTTCTCGGCAGCAAACTCGGCCCGGCAAAAGAGCATGCTCGCGCTGTCGACCAGCGCCCACGAATCGGCCTGCCGCGTCCAAGTCTCCGCCTGACTGCGCGTCACCTGTCGAGGGTCATCCATGAACGCAGCCGTCAGCCGCGCCTCGTGCACGCCCGTCGCCCACAGCTCCTGCGCGAGCGCATGGTCGCGCCGGTGGCGCTTAGCGATCTCGCGCAGGTGTGGCACCGGCACGCCGAGCTGCTCCGACTTGGGAGTGATGCCGTATCGTCGCTGTCCGGCGACGTTGTCCGGATTCCGGCGCCGGCGAAGGTCGGCCAGGATCTCCTCGGCCCGGCTCATTTCCGCCCGCGTCGCGCCTGCACCGCCGCCGCCAGCTGCGCAAAGAGCGGCAGGGTCTTTTCCCACGCCAGGCAACTGTCCGTGATGCTGCGGCCGTAGAGCAGCGGCTTCGCCTGATAATCCTGCGCGCCGCCGAGGAGATTGCTCTCAATCATCACCGCCGCGATCGCCCGCTCGCCACCCGCGATCTGCTTGGCGAGATCGGCCACGACCTCCGGCTGGCGCTCGGGGTCCTTCCCACTGTTGGCATGGCTGCAGTCCACCATCAGGTAGGGCGCCAGCTGATTCTTGCGCAGCAGCGCGGTCGCGGCGCCGATGGCCGAAGCGGAGAAATTCGGTCCCTGCGAACCGCCGCGCAGTACCAGGTGCGCGTGCTCGTTGCCCGCGGTGCCCATCACCGCCGGGGCGCCTTCGCGGGTGAGCGAGGGAAACCAATGCGGGTGCCGCGCCGAGCGGATCGCGTCCACCGCCACCTGCATGTCGCCATCGGTGCGATTCTTGAACCCCACCGGCATCGAGAGCCCCGAGGCCAGCTCGCGGTGGACCTGGCTTTCGACCGTGCGCGCGCCGATCGCACCCCACGAGACGAGGTCCGCGTAATACTGGCCGAGCGTCGTGTCGAGGAACTCGGTCGCCACCGGCACGCCCAGGCCGGTCACATCGATCATCAGCTTCCGCGCCAGCCGGAGTCCGGCGTTGATCTGGAAGCTGCCGTCGAGGAACGGGTCGTTGATCAGACCCTTCCAGCCGACCACGGTGCGCGGTTTCTCAAAGTACACCCGCATCACCAGGAGCAGGTCGCCGGCGTAAAGAGCCGCCGCCTCGCGCAGCCGCTGGGCGTATTCCACGGCCGCGGCCGGATCGTGAATTGAGCAGGGTCCCACCACGACCAGCAGTCGGGCATCGCGTCCGGTTACGATCGCCTCGACCTCCCGCCGGGTGCGCGAGACCAGCGCCGCGCGGGCGTCGTCCACCGGCAGGTCGTCCTCCAGCACCGCCGGCGCGATCAGCGGCTTGGTCGCGCGAATGCGCAGGTCGGAGGTGGAGGGATGCATGGGACCGGGAAGCGTACGGGCAAACCGCCGCGCCGCCATCTTTTCCGCGCCGTGCCGGGGTCAGGCGAGCGACTCGCGCGCCTGTTTTACCAGGGGCGTCGGCCGGAGCTGCACCTCCGCCAGCGGCCCCACAAGCTGGTGACGCCGCGCCGCCGCGCTGAGGGTCAGCCAGGCCAGCGAGGCGGCCTCGCTACTCACCGCCTGCTCCGCCGCGGAGTTCACGACGGCGCTGGGCAGCACGAGTTGCTCGCGGGCCAGCAGTTCCTTGTCCGCGAGGAAGAGGCTCAGCGAGGAGCCGAGAGTGGCGAGCCAGGCGGCCGGATGTGACGGCGGCGTGTAAGTGATGCCGGAACTCTCTGGGCTCCATTCCATGAAGCCGCGGATGTGTTCGTGCAGCTGCGCGAGCTCGCTGTCAGCCGTCGCCGGCGTCCAGCGCAGCTTGATCGTCTTCCGCTCCCGGAACTTCTTCACCTCCCAGACCCGCAGCACCAGCTCGTGGTCGCCGTTGGTCACCTTCAGTGCACCGGTGAAAATGTAGTCGAGTCCGCCCTCCGTCGTCTCGGCCAGCTGGCGGAGATTCTCGGTCGTCCACTCGGCCCCGACCACTACGTGGTGCTTTCGGTCCATCACGCCGATCACCGCGAGCGGGGAGTAGTGCGCGGAAAAATAGAAGGTCTCCGCCAGCCAGAGCGGAATCGCGCGGGTCAGGCGGCCCTCGTCGGTCTCCGGCTGAACCATCAGCTCGCCCAGATTGGGCACGCCTAGCAGCGCGAACTGGGTGAAGGCGACGCGACGCAGCTTCTCGCCCTTTGCCGGGAGAATCTGCGCGTTCATGGACTCCAGACCGTATGACCAGATCGGACGGCTGAGGCTGACGAAATTGACCTTCGGCGCCTCCTCAGTCGCGGCCGCCGTCTCCGCCGCCGCGGGCGCCTGCGCCGCCAAGTCCACCGGTGGGGCGCCGGTGTGCATCAGCTCCGCGATGGCATTCGAGAACCCGTGGAGCCGGTCCTCGAGCTCCGGACGCTGCAGGGCGAACAGAATGTCGAGGACATGCTGGGCGGCGTCCGCCTGGCGCAGTGCGAGGTAGGCCTGGAGGAGATTCATCCCGGTGGCCGGACCGTGACGCTCCGCGTCGTACCGTGGGGCGACAAGCTCCACGATCTGGTGCACGTGACCGGTGACGCCGAGGTCGCCGGAAATCGTCACGAGCACATCCGCCCGGTCACCCGCCGAGGCGAGCACCTGCTCGTAGATCGCCAGCGCGCCCGGCAGGTCCTTCGCTTCAAGCCGCTCGCGGGCGGCCACGAGCTGAGGCAGCACGCCGCCGCCGGAGGCCGAGGGCTCGGTGGGCGCGGGCGGGTTTTCCGCCGGGTTGGACTTGGAGAGGAAGCGATCGAAAAAACCCATGGAATCGGAGCAAATCAGCGGGCCGACGGCTGGCGACGCAAAATCCGGCGGCGGGGCCAGTGCACCATCAGCGCGGCCGCGACCCCGGCCACATGCGACCAGGGCGCGGTCCGGATCTCCGGCTGGCTGAACCGGGCGAAGAGCGACTGGCCGGCCTGTGACTCGACGACGATCTTCAGCACCAGCAGGACCAGCACGCCCCACCAGAACCACGGATCCGGGACCTTCCGCGCCAGCTGCTCGAACGCCAGCAGGGCCAGTACGCCTGCCGCCAGGCCTGACAGGCCCGCATAGCGCATCAGGCTGGGATCGGCGACGTACAGCGTGGTCCCGATCACCAGTGGACCGATCACCAGGAACCAGCGGGCCGGGCCCGGAGAAATCCGTTCCAGCCACACGCCCGCGGCGAGAAACACGACCAGGTTCCAGACCAGGTGGCTGACGCTGAAATGCACCCAGCTGCCGGTCCAGATCCGCCACCAGTCGCCGCCGCGGATCGCGAGCCGATCAAAGATCAGCCGTTCCTCCAGCGGAGTGCTGGCATACACCACCAAGGCCAGCGCTGCCGCCAGCAGGGTGGCCCAGGGAAAACCCGCGCGTGTTGTCGGCAGATTCACGCGCGCCGACGAAAACACCGCACCGCCGCGAGCAACGCCAGCAAGCCCGCCAGCCATCCGCCGGTGGCACCGCCACCGCTGTAGCCTGGACGGTGCTCGATCTGCACCTCGCCCGGCGACTGCTTCACGCGCTCGCGAAACTCGTCGAGCTGGAGCTTCAGGTTGGCGATGAGCTCGCCGGTCGCGGCGTCAAACCCGCGGGCGCTGTCGTAGCGCAGGTGATCGCCGAGATATTCCCCGGCCGCCTGCGCGCGCACGAGGCTGGCGCCCGGGGCCCGGAAGAGCAGGTGACGGCTCTCGATGTCGTAGACCGCGGCTTCCATGAGCGTGTGCGTGTCGTTCTGGTTTCCCTGGAAAATGTACGCGCCGACGATTGTCCAGTAGGTGAGCGAAAGCAGGTTGTTGCTCGTGAACTGGACCTGGTCGTAGGCCACGAGCGCGATCACGTCGATGCGGAGCATGTTACGCAGCTGCTCGAGGTTCGCGAAGCCGCCGCCCGGGCGCAGGTAGGTCGAGGGGATGATCTCGATCGACTGGATGAAGGGGTACGCCTTGAACTCCTCGGCCACGCGCTGCATGAGCACGGTCTTCTGAATCTCCGTGATGCCCGACTGCGCGACGTAGGGATTGCGCTCGCTGCCGGAGGGAACGAAGGCGATGCCGACGCGCAACGGCAGCCGCAGCACCGGGATGCTGGTCGGCGGCAGCGGGTTGGACTCCCCGGGATAAAGGAAGCTCACCACACTGCTCGAGCGGTCCGTCTTGCGGTGGGAACCGTAGAAATAATAGCAGCCGCTCAAGCTGACCGCGAGGGCCAGCGCCACGAGGGGAAGAAGCGCGCGGGTAACTCTCATGCGCACCGAGCCTGCGCCGGAGGCGCGGGGATTCAACGGGAAAGCCTCTGGCTTTGGGGTTGAGGAGTTGAGGGTTGAAAGTTGAAAGACCGGACCAGCGCTCGCCGATGCTTTTCAACCTTCAGCGGTAGAGCGAACCTCGGAGGCGCGGCCGAGGGGTCTTCCGGCTTTCAACCCTCAGCTCTCAACTTTCAACTCCTCCCCGGCGCCGGCAGCCGGTCCGGGCTCACCCCGGCGCGCACAGCGACAGTCGCGCAGACCTTCGGGACATACATGCGGGTCTCCGCCGGGAGCGCTGCCGCGACGTCCGCGAACGTCTTTCCGCCGCGCGCCTCGAGCAGCCGACGCACCCGGCCCTCGCCGGCGTTGTAGGCGGCAAAGGCGAGCGGCCATTCGCCGAACTTTCCATACAGCGTGCGAAGGTAGCGGGCCGCGGCGCGCGCGGCCTTGTCGGCGTCCGTGCGCTCGTCGGGCAGGAAGGTGCTCAGGCCCAGCGAGCGGGCGGTAACGGGCATGAGCTGGAACAGTCCCTTGGCTCCCACCGGACTCCGGGCCGCGGGATCGAGGGTCGATTCGACCTCGGCCAGCCACGCGAGTTCAGGAGGCACACCCTCGGCGGCGAACGCCTCGCGCAACAGTGGGATGAGTTGGTTAGCGCGCGACGGCAATGGGCGGCCCTGCATGCGTGACAACCACAGCTCGTAGTAGGGAATGTTGACCGTCGGCCGGACCGACTTCACACCCGGCCGCGACGGCGCCGGTTTGGTCACCGGCAGTTTCGCCACCTGCTTGGCCGCCTCGATGTAGTCGAGCCGACCCTGCAGCCAATCGGCGTAGTCGGCATAATCCGGGATCGCCCGCAGCGCCGTCAGCGCCGCCCGGGCCTCGGGTTCATACTGTGCCAACACCGCGAGATCGTTCTGGTCGAGGCCTCGCTGCAGCCGCTGCGCAAACTCGTCCCAGCTCTGCTTCGACGGGAACTCGTACTGCTCCTTCACCTCCGGCGGAGCGAACTCGTCGAATAGCTCCTTGCCCGCCTGGTACAGCTCGTCCGACGACGGTTCTTCCGGCGTGGACGGCGACTTGGCCGGTTCGGACCAAGCCGTCACCGCCAAGCTGGCAAAGAGGAGACTGAGAACTCGGGAACGCATCGCGACTAGGACCCGCGGGAACCCAACAGGTTGCAGCCTCCGGCGCGAGCCTTCGTCCGCCGCGGCCGGCGGTAAGGTTTGACCCCATCCCGACGCGCTCTAGTTAGGGCCGCTCCCGCCGTGAACCGCGTCCACATCAAGACCTACGGGTGCCAGATGAATGAGCGCGACAGTGAAGCTGTCGCGGCCATGCTGCGCGCCCGCGGCTACCGGATCGTGGCGGACGAGCACGCCTGCGACATCCTCCTGCTCAACACCTGCTCGGTACGCGACGCGGCGGAGCAGAAGGCCATCGCCAAGGCGAGCAACGTGCTCGCGCGCAAGCGGCGCCAGCCGGACTTTGTCCTCGGGATCCTCGGCTGCATGGCGCAGAACCGCGGCGCGGCGCTGCTCGACCAGCTCCCGGATGTCGACCTGATCATCGGCACCCAGAAATTCCACCAGGTGCCCGGCTATCTCGACAACCTGCGGGCCGCGCGCGACGCGGGCGTGCCGGTGGGCGAGACCATTGTCGACCTCGGCGAGGAGGTCGGCTCGCAGAACACGATCCGGGACCATGAGCTGGCGGACCAGCAAGTGACGGCCTTCGTTTCGATCCAGCAGGGCTGCAACATGGATTGCTCGTTCTGCATCGTGCCGAAGACCCGCGGCGACGAGCGCTCGCGGCCGATGGACGAAATCGTCGAGGAATGCCGCACCCTCGCCGCGAAGGGCGTGAAGGAGGTCACGTTGCTCGGTCAGATCGTCACGAGCTACGGCCGCCGCGACTACACCCACACCGCCGGGATCAGCCCATTCGTGCAGCTCCTTGAGCGCGTCCATGCGATCGACGGTATTGCCCGCATCCGCTTCACGTCGCCGCACCCGCGCGGGTTCAAGCAGGACCTGGTCGAGGCCTATGGGCGTCTCCCGAAACTCTGCGGCTACGTCCACCTGCCCATGCAGTCGGGCAGCAACCGAATTCTGAAGTCGATGAACCGGCCCTACACGCGCGAACGCTACCGCGAGATTGTCGACGCGCTGCGGGTGGTGCGGCCGGACATGTATTTCTCGACGGACGTGATCGTCGGTTTTCCCGGCGAGACCGATGCGGACTTCGCCGAGACCCGCGAGCTTTTCGAGGCCTGCAATTACGACATGGCCTATGTCTTCAAGTACTCGGTCCGCTCCGGCACGCCCGCCGCCGGGATGGGCGATCAGGTGCCGGAGGAGACGAAGGAGCAGCGGAACCAGATCCTGCTCGACGTGCTGCGCCGCAATTCGGAGCGCCGCAACGCAACCCTGATCGGCACGGTGGAGGAAGTCCTCGTGGAGGGTCCCGACCAGACCGGGAAGCGCTTCACGGGACGCACGCGGGGCAACCGGGTCTGCGTGTTTGACGCGGATCCCCGGCTGGTTGGCCAGCTGGTGCCGCTCAAGATCACCCGGGCGAGCGTGAGCACGCTTTATGGCGAACTGGAACTGGCCGGGGTGGGGCACACCGCCAAGACCGCCGGGTCTTAGTTTGTTCTCGTCACCAGCCGTCCGCCCGCCGTCTCCTTCTCCAATGTCGCTGTTTCTCGCCACCTTCCTTCCGGGCCTGTTCTGTGCCGCGCTCGGGGGTCTGCTGGCGTCCAACCACTCGCTCGTCACCGCTTCCCTGAAGGCCTTTCCGCGTTCGCAGACCGCAGCCTATCTGGCCTTTGGTGGCGCGGCGGCGTGGTTCCTGTGGGTGACCTGGAACTCCTCGCCGGCGGACAATTTCGACCACCCGGTGCTCTTCACCGTGGGATTCGCGGCGGTGGCGGTGCTGTCCTTCCAGTGCGTGCCGGACTTCCTCGCCGTGCGCGGCCTGGCGACGCTGGTGCTGCTGGTCGCCTGGCACCTGCGCGGGGCGGCCTACATGGAGTATGACCATCCGCAGCGGTTGCTGATGGTCGGCCCGTTGTTTGTGGCCGTGGCGCTCGCCATCTGGCTCGGCGTGCAGCCGTTCCGGCTCCGCGATTTCTTCGAGTGGCTGTTTTTCCGTCCCAGCCGCCCCCGCGTCATCGGCGGGCTGCTGGCCGCCTACGGCGTGATGCTGGTGATCGCCTCCTTCACCTACTGACCCGTGTCCGCTCCCGCTCACCCGCCGCCCGTTCTCCTCGTCCTCGCCGGCCCCGCCGGTTCCGGCAAGAGCACGCTCTGCGATCGTCTAGTGACCGAGATCCCTTCGTTCCAGCGGGTCATCACGACCACCACGCGCAAACCCCGGCCGGGCGAGGTCAACGGCGTCCACTACCATTTCTTCACGCCGGAGGAATTCGACGCGAAGCTTGCCGAGAACGCCTTCCTTGAATGGGCGTGGGTGCACGGCCAGAAACGCTACGGCACCCTGGCTTCGAGCGTGCTGGAGCCGATGTCCCGCGGGCAAAGCCTCGTGATCAGCGTCGACGTGCAGGGCGTAGAGAGTTTCCGCCGCGCGGCGGCGAACCATCCGCTGCTCGCCAAGCGCATGACGACCATCTTCATCGTCGTCGACCGCGAGCGCCTGCTGGCGCGCATGCGCAACCGCGCGCAGGACGACGAGGCGGAGATCGCCGCGCGCATGCAGACCGCGGAACGCGAGCTGCGCGAAGCGCCGAAGTTCGATTACCTCATCGAGAGCCGGACCCGCGACGAGGATTTCGCGTCGCTGCTCGCCATCCTCGAAAAAGCCCGCGCCCGCGCGGCGAGCTGAGGGCGGAACCGCTAATTCTCGCTAATCTCCGCTAATCCCATCCGGAAATTAGCGCGGATTAGTGAAGATAAGCGGTTCCCCAAACCCGCCGTTCACACGGCGCTCTGCGGGCGAGTCGGCTCGGGCCAGTCGAGATGGAAGAACTTGCCGCGCGGCTGGTCGACGCGCTCGTAGGTGTGGGCGCCGAAGTAGTCGCGCTGCGACTGGAGCAGATTCGCCGGCAGGCGCGCGGCGCGGTAGCTGTCGTAGTAGGCCAGCGCCGAACTGAAGGTCGGAGCCGGCACGCCGCACTCCGCGGCGAGCGAAACCACCTTCCGCCAGTTGGCCTGGGCCTTCTTGACGGTCTTGTTGAAGTACGGGTCGAGGAGCAGGTTCGCCAGGTTCGGATTCCGCGCGTAGGCCTCGGTGATCTTCTGGAGGAACGCGGCGCGGATGATGCAGCCGCCCCGCCAGATCTGGGCGATCTCGCCGAAGTTGAGCTTCCAGTTAAACTCCTGCTGCGCCGTGCGCATGAGCTGGAAGCCCTGGGCGTACGAGCAGATCTTTGAGCAGTAGAGGGCGTCGTGGATCGCCGCCACCAGCGCCTTCTTCGAGCCGCGGTATTTCTTCGCGGGACCCTTCAGGATCTTAGAGGCCGCGACGCGCTCCTCCTTGATGGCGGAGATGCAGCGCGCGAAAACCGCCTCGGCGATCGTCGGGGCGGGCACGCCCATGTCGAGGGCGTTGGTCGAGGTCCACTTGCCGGTGCCCTTCTGGCCTGCGGTATCGAGGACGATGTCGACGAAGGGTTTCTTCGAGGCCGGGTCCTTCTGCTTGAGGATGTCGGCGGTGATCTCGATCAGGAAGCTGTCGAGGCTGCCTTGGTTCCACTCTGAGAAAATCGCACCCATCTCAGCGGGCTTCAGTCCGAGGAGGCCTTTCATCAGCGCGTAGGCCTCACAGATCATCTGCATGTCACCATACTCGATGCCGTTGTGGACCATCTTCACGTAGTGGCCCGCACCGTTGGCGCCGATGTAGGTCGTGCAGGGCACGCCGCCGGACACCGGCTTGCCCGGCGCCGCGCCCGGGATCGGGCGGCCGGTCTTGGCGTCAACCTTGGCGGCGACGGCCTCCCAGATCGGCTTCAACTCCAGCCAAGCCTCGAATTCGCCTCCGGGCATGAGTGACGGACCGAAGCGCGCGCCCTCCTCGCCGCCGGAGACGCCGGAGCCGACGAAGCGGAGATTCTTTTCGCGCAGCGCCTTCTCGCGCCGAATCGTGTCGGTCCAGAGCGCATTGCCGCCGTCGATGATGATGTCGCCCGTTTCGAGCAGCGGCACGAGGCCGTCGATCACGGCGTCGGTCGCCTTGCCCGCCTGGACGAGGATCACGATCTTGCGCGGCTTCGCGAGCGAGCGGACGAATTCCTCCAGGGTCTTCGTGCCCACCAGCCCGCCGGGCGTGCCCGGGTTGTCCGCGACGAACTTGTCGGTTTTTTCCGTGGTCCGGTTGTAGACCGAAATCTGAAAGCCGTGATCGGCGATGTTGAGCGCGAGATTCTGACCCATCACGGCGAGGCCGATGAGTCCAATGTCAGAGCGATCTTTTGGCATGGGAAGAGGGCCCGAGTTGTACGGGCGCACCGCCTCAAAAACCACCCTCTTTTTCGCCGTGGAGTCGAACCGTCCGCTTGGGCGGATAGGAGTTGAACGCTGAGGGGTGAAAGTTGAAAGACGGACCAGCTCCGCCTCCTTCAACCCCCATCTTTCAACCTTCAACTGAACCAGCGCCTAAGGCTTCGTCCCCTGCTGCTGCTTCGCGTTGTAGGCTCCCTTGCTCGGGAAGAACGGCGCGATCTTGTTGATCACCGGGGTCATGAACGCCGGCTCGTTTCGCTCGTAGATCCAGTTGAAGCCGACGACGGTGAAAATCACGAAGAGGACGGCGCCCAGGACCATCTTGTTCATGCCCGAGACTTTCCGCACGATGATCACGAGCGCGGCCACCACCAGCACGATGGTGCCCACTTTCCACCAGAATTCCGGCGGAATCTTCTTCAGTTTGTCCATCGTCGTCTCGGCGGCGGCTAGAAACAGCATGCCCGGTGTTTAACACCCGAGCGCCGTGAGACCAGACGAAATCGCCCGCCCGCCGGTTTGACGGGTTTTTGAACCGACGGTCAGATCCAGGGCCAGAAGGCAACCGCCTGACCCACCGGGAATTTCTCCTGGCCCGCCGGCAGTTCGACGAATCCATCCGTTCCGACCAGCCCGGCAAAATCCCCCGATGTGTTGCTGGGATCCGGCACCGCCTGTCTCTCGCCGGTCTTACCGGTCTCGAGCCTCACCGGCAGAAAGTACGTCAGCTTCGAGCGAAAGGTGAATGGTGACGCCAGCCGGACCTTTTCCTGCGGCCGTCTCTGGCGGCCGCTCGCCTGATCCAGCGCCGGCAGGACATAGCGGTGCAGGCAGGTGTAAGCAGAGACCGGGTTGCCCGGCAGTGCGAACACCGGTTTGCCGTCGGGATTCACGCCGAACCACATCGGTCGCCCCGGTCGCTGCGCCACGCCCTGGAAGATCCGTTTCACCCCCTGCGCATCGAGTTCTGCCGGCAGGAAGTCGAACTTGCCCTTGGACACCCCGCCGATCACGAGCACCACGTCGAACTCCGCGATGATGTGCCAGAGCATGTGTTCGATCTCGTGACGCATGTCATGGAGATGGAATTTCTCCACGCGCGGATATCCCGCCTGGATCAGCGCCGCCCGGACCGCCGCGTCGTTGCTGCGCCGGATCTGGTGCGGCGCCACCGCGTCACCGACTTCCACCAACTCGTCGCCGGTCGCGACCACGGCGATCTTCGGCAGCTGCGCAACCACCACCCGGGAGGCACCCACCGCAGCCGCAACCGCAATCTCGCGTCCCGTCAGCGTCACACCCGCCTTCACGATCACTTCTCCCTTCCGATGATCGCTGCCCCGGCGGTGAACCCCGTCGCCTTTCTTCGGTGCCTTGACCGCTGGTTTGAGCGTCATCTTTCCGCCTTCCACCGTCGTGTCTTCGTAGGCAACGACGCAATCGGCTCCCTCGGGCAACACCGCGCCCGTGGCGATCTCCACGCAATCGTCGCTGTCGCTAGCGAGCCGGAAAGGCCTCATGCCCGCTGCTTGGGTGCCGTTGATGACAAATGTGCGACGGCGGGCGGTGACCTTCGCCGCCTTGAGCGCGTAGCCGTCGACCATCACGCGATCAAACGGCGGCAGATCGCGATCCCCGCGCAGGTCCTGACGCAGGACGCGGCCGTGCGCGTCACCCAGCGCGCAGCTCTCGCTGCCGAACACCGGGAGGTGGGCCCGCATCTGGCGTTCGGCTTCGGCCGGCGAGATCATGGCGACAACCCGGGCGTCAGAAGCAGAGCACGTTGATGATCGAGTTCGCGATGCCAGTGAGCGCCCAGCCGGCGATCAGGCCCGCGCAGATCGGCTCGCAACCCTCCACCCAGAAATTGTGTCCCGCGGTGCCAGGCTTCGGATGTTTCCGTCCCTGCCACCAGAACAGCGCCGCCCCGAGCCACATGGTGAACACGTACTCCGGAGGCAGCACGACGCCGAGACCGATCGACACCGCGCTCAACGGGAACCTCCCCTTGGTCACGATGCGTGCGATCTCGATGGCCGCCGCACACACCGCCGCGACCAGCATGGAGGCGACCGCCGAGGCCGGCAGCGACCGCAGGCCGTGCGCGATGAGATCGGCGACTCCGCGCCATTGCACCGCGGCCGGCATGGCGAACTGGTCGGACACGAGCGTCGCGACCGAGCGCGTGCCATCCTTCGCCGGCGGCAGGAACAGCAGGTAGAACAGCGGCACGGAGGCGAGTGCCCCGGAGAAAATCCCAATCACATGACCAACGGCCTGCTGGCGCGGCTTCGCGCCGAGCATGTAACCGGGCTTGATGTCGGAGAGGAGGTTCGCGGCGTTGCTCGAGATCTCCGCGGTCATGCCGCCGGGGATCAGGTTGCTGGCCGGGTTCGAGCGATCGAAGATCGCCATCGTGAACTGCGTGATCTTGGCCAGCGAGCCGGTCGGCGTCCACGAGGTGAGGGCCATCGAGTTCGTGCAGATGATCGTGAGCACGAAGATCAGCGGGAAGGAAATGAATGCCAGCAGCCACGGCACGCCGAAGAACTCGTGCGACACGAGCGCGCCCAGGACCGTCAGCAGCGGCACCGCCACCGCCGACATCCACAACGGCAGCTCAATCGATTTCAGCACGTCCGGCTCGCCGGACGTCGCTGCGCGTTCGCTCCGCCGGAACAAGCCGCGGAAGAGTTCCGGCCGTCCCAGCAGGCTCACGAGCGAGCCGACCACCATCATCACCACCGCCCACCACAGCGACCACTGGTTCACGATCTCGGCGCGGGTGATCGGGATCACGGCGCCATTTGCCGCGACGCGGGGGATGATGTCGCCGTGCTGGATCATGATCGGGGCGAGGATCACGAAGTTGATGAACGCCCCGAGCAGGCAGCTGGTCGCAACCGCCATACCCATCAGGCCGCCGACGCCGATCATCGAGAGATCGAGCGTGAGCCGGAGACCCAGCGTCCGGAAGTCGGTGTTCAGGATGGAGGGCGTCCAGAGGTGAAAGCGGGCCGCGAGGTTGTAGTAGTACGTGTCGATCCGCTCCGGCCAGACCCACGGTTCCTCCATACCGAGCCACCGGTTCATCCGGAGCAGTGAGAACTGCGTGAGTCTCATGAAGCCGTCGCCGGAGATGAAATTGACCGCCGCCGCCAGCGCGCTGCTCCAGCCCAGGAGCCGCGCCTTGTAGAGTCCCTCCTCCGCCTTGCCGTGGTAGAGCGCGTCCAGCACCACGCCGGCGGCTCGTCCCTCGGGGAACGGCAGCTGGTCCTCGTTGACGAACCGCCGCTTCATCGGGAAGGCGAGGAACACACCCAGCACCGAGACCACGAGCATCCACGCGAGCATGTGCCACCACGGGATGATCTTCCCGGTGACGATCATGTAGGCCGCGAGGGCGGAGATCAGGGGCGACGTCATGTAGCCGGCGGCGGTGGCGATCGACTGCGTGCAGTTGTTCTCAAGGATCGTGAAATCCTGCACCACGCCGCTCTTGGCCAGCGCCCGGTAGAGCGCGAAGGCGAGGATGACCGACGTCAGGCCGACGCCGGTGGTGATGCCGGTCTTGCCGCCAATGTAGAGATTGGTAGCGGCCAGGAGGCCGCCGAGCAGGAAGCCGGTAACCGCCGAGCGAAGTGTGAGCTGCGGCATGTCGCCGCGGTAAACGTTTTCGAACCACCAGCGATCCTTCTGGCTGCGGGTCCAGGTCCGGATCTGCTCGTCGGTCAGTTGGGGTAACGCCATGAGGACTTTTCACCGCACCCCGCGCCCGCGTCGAGCCCAGACCAATCCGGTTCCAAATGAGTCCTGCTTCACCCCTCCGCCCAGCCTGTTTTCAAACAGGCCTTTCCTGTCTGTCATTCTGAGCGAAGCGAAGAATCCAGTTAGCATCCGCACAGGCTTCGGCCATGTCCCACTGGATTCTTCACTCCGTTCAGAATGACAGGCGGGGGTTGACGGCGCGCTTTAGCGAAGTAGCTCCTTCCGCTCTGGAGCCGGTAGGGACCGGGGCTAACGAGCGGCTTGGTCTTCGTGGCGAATCACGCCTTGCCCATGCCAATCCCTTCAGAGCTACTGTCGGTGACCTGTCTCTCAGTCTCTCACTATGAACTTTGAACGACCTGATCAGAAGGCGGCGGGGATGAAGGTTATCCTGTTTATCCTTGTTACACTGGTCGTCCTTAGTGCCCTGTGCTCAGCTACGGGAGTGAACGTTCTTGGGAACTGGAACGCGGGCAATGTTCACGGTGTTGTTAACCGCCTAGTCGCGGGTGTAACGATGATCTACTGCGGATCCACCGCTTACCTGTGCTTCAAGAGAAAGCTTATCGGATGGTGGCTCGTCACGGTCTTGTGGGTCGGTGCGTTGGTCGGCGTGCTTATCAACGCTGTTTGGACCGCATACCATATTGGCTTGCCGCCTCTCGGCTTGGTTCTCGGCGGGCTGGGTGAACTCGTGAAGATCGGAATTGGTGCAGCGGTGTTGTGGCGTGTCTGGTTGCCACTACGTAAGGATTTCACACCTAGACGCATCGGGTAAGGACAGGCACCCAAAGGCCATACCAAAGACAGCCTCCTTACGTCGGCTGCTACGAGCGTCGGTAGAGGCTGCCGCTAAAGAGCGGCTTGGTCTTCGTGGCCTTCGCGCCCTTCGTGGCAAATCCCACCCCGTCGCCTCCAACCCGGTCGCGTCAAAGGTACCGCGCGGCCCGGCCGAGGTAGTTCAGCGTCCAGATTTCCTTCCAGACGCGATACCGGCCCTCGTGGGTGATCTTGCCGAGGTCCTCGCGGTCCTGGTGCGTGTGCAGGAAACCCATCTCGGTGTTGAGTCGGTCGAGCTCGCCCTGGGTCACGTTGAGGTCGGTCAGCGGATCCACGGTGAACGGCACCGCGATCTCGTTCGCGACGGTCAAACGGTCGCGATGGCGCGCCAGCAGTCGTGGCAGCGTGCGGCAGAGCGGGCTGCGTTCGACAAACCAGTGCTCCGGGTAGAAACCCGCAAACGGCACGTAGAGATTGTCGGTCACGAAGCGTCGTCCATCCGCGGTGATCGACGTAAGCGCGAAGCAGAGCGTGAGCGTGCCGCTGGCCTGCGGGATGAAGGTCACCTGCACGCGGATGGTGGCGTCGAGATTCTGGTAGACCGACACGCGCAGGTAGATGCCGCCGCCGATCTCCGCCTTCATCGCCTGCACCTGCTTGAAGCCGTTCTGCCGGAGCCAATCGCGGACCTGCAGGGCGCGCGGCTGAGTCGGCCACTCATCGCCGCCCTGGTTCAGCGCGTAGCGGGGAAACAGCGGCAGCGGGCTCACGCTAAGGGCGTGGATGCTCAGCCAACTCAGCAGGGTCTCGCCGAGGAACCACAGCAGGAAGAAGAACATCACCAGCACCCAGAACGGCCGGTCGATCAGCTGGAAGTCGATGCACACCTGGGCGCCGCCGAACGCGAACACCAGCCAGCGCAGCCACCGGTCGAAGATGGCGAGCAGGGGCGAGCCGACCCGCTGGTTGGTCTGGGCCAGGACCAGCGAGATGACAATGGCGCCGAGGATGAGATAGGAGATTTCCACGAGGAAGCGGGCGCGGCGGATCGGGCCGGCCAATCATTATACGCCTTCCGCCGGCGAATCATAGCCCGCCGGCGGAAGAAAATCAGCTGAGCCGCACGGGCATGATCACGCAGATGAAGCTGTCGAGCGTCTTGAAGACGCCCGGGCTCACCTCGTCCTTCAGCTCAAAGAAGATCTCGTCCTTGGTCAGCGCGCGCAGCGGATCCATCACGAACGTCGGGTTGAACGCGACCTGGAGCTCCGGGCCGCTGTAGCCGATCGCCATCGACTCGTGCGCCTCGCCGAAATCCGGGCTCTGCGCGGTGATCTCGAGCAGGTTGCTGCTGAGCTTGATCTTCACCGAGTTCGACTTCTCCGAGCACACGAGCGCGGCGCGGTGCACGCATTGCAGGAACAGCTCGCGCTCCAGCTTGATGCGCTGGTGGGTCTCCTTCGGGATGACCTGGTTGTAGTTCGGGTAGTTGCCCTCGACGACCTTCGAGTAGAGGTAGACGCTGTCGATCAGGCCGCTCGTGTCCTTGTCGGTGCCGATCTGGAACGCCGCGCGCCGCTCGTTGAAGTTGATCTTGAGCTTCTCGCCCTTGTCCAGGAGCCGCATGAGTTCGGCCACGGTCTTAGCTGGGAGGATGATCGCGCCCGCCGAGGCGGCCGGCACATCCATCTCCTTCGAGACCAGCGCCAGGCGCCGGCCGTCGGTGGCGACGAGCGAGAGCTTGCCGTCCTTGAAGTTGAAATAGACGCCGTTGAGGATGTAGCGCGTCTCATCCGTCGACTGGGCGTAGGCGACGCTCTTCAGCATCGCGGTCAGCTCGCCCTGCTCGAGCGTGTAGGCCTTCTCGTCGCCGAACTCCGGCAGCGGCGGGAACTCCTCCTTGCCGATGCCCATGATACGGAAGGTGGAACCGCCGGAGGTCAGCTTGACCTGGTGGTTCGGCGCCGCGTCGAAGGCCACGTCCACGTTGGGCAGCTCGCGCACGATCGTGGCGAGGCGCTTCACCGGGAGGGTGACGGAGCCCTTTTCCTTCACCTCGGCCTTGATCTTGCAGCGGATCCCGAGGTCGAGATTGGTGGTGGTGAGGGAGATCTGGTCCTTTTCCGCCTCGATCAGCACGTTGCTCAGGATGGGCATCGTGGCCTTGGACCCGACGACATTGAGCACTTGGGCAAGGCCGTTGGCGAAGTGGTCGCGGTTGATTTTGAATTTCATGAGGTCGGGGCGAGGAACCAGTTTTGGGAAGTTAACAAAGGAGATTAGGATAAGGGATCAATAGATAATTAAAGCAGTACTATTATAGGCTGCGAGCAACACCAACAACCGCGGGTTTTCACTCTGAAAACGGGGCTAATCGGGGTGTGCAGAAGCCTTCGCGGCGCCGTGCGCAAAACCGGGGTTATTCGCAGGTCCGGGGTTGTTGGCCGGTCATGAGCCGGTTGTTCACAAAGAACTCTCAGGCCGGACCGGACGCCGGGGGTGCCGCCGGGCGCGAAGGACGGCGCCATTGACGGATCAGGCCGAAGAAAATGTAGCCCAGGCAGACGCACAGGAGCCCGATCTCCTTGAACACCACCAGCAGCGCGCCCAGGGCGAGCAGCATCACGAACGGCTGCAGCCGGGTGCGGGTCTGGAGGTCCACGCCCTTGCCGCTGGGATAGCGGACGGTGCTCACCATCAGGACCGCGATCAGCAACATCAGGGGCGGCAGCGCCAGCGCCCAGTACCGGAGCGAGCGGTCAATGGCGGCGAGATGGAGGAGGAACAGCACCAGCGAGGCCACCGTGGCGGCCGCGGCGGGCACCGGGAGGCCGACGAAGTCCTTGTTCGTCTCCTTCTTGTCGCGGTGGAGCAGGGGATTCGTGATGACGTTGAACCGCGCGAGGCGGACCGCCGCGCAGAGCAGGTAGATGAAGCCCACGAACCAGCCGATGTTACGGAACGACTCGTAGCCCTGGGTGGGCGAGAGGATCAGGAAGAACACCATCAGCGCCGGGGCGATGCCGAAGGAGACGACGTCCGCGAGCGAGTCGAACTCCGCGCCGAACAGCGACTCGCGGCCACCCATGCGCGCCAGCCGGCCATCGAGGGCGTCAAAGGCCGCCGCGCCGAAGATGAACCACACCGCCGACGTGTAGTGGTCGGCGGAGGTCTTGTTAAGGTACTCGCCCGACGGGACGGTCTCGGCGAGCCGGGCCTGGATGCAATGGATCACCGCAACGAAGCCGCAGAAGAGGTTTCCGGCCGTCATCAGGTTCGGCAGGAAGTAAATCCGGCTCGCCTGCGTGACGTGATAGGGATCCTCGCGGGCCTCCAGGTCGTCGCTGGGGGTGGGACGGCGGAAATTCATTTCTTGGTGAGGCTCTCGAGGTACTTCCAGAACTTGGAGTGCTGTTCGACCAGCTGCTGCTCCGAGACCGGCAGCTTGTTCCGCAGCAGGAAGTCCTCGAGCGAGTTCTTGTGGAGGATGTAGTGCGTGTGGAGGGTCTCGCCCTTGACCTCGAAATAGAAGCGGTAGTCGCCGGAGCGCAGGCGGTAGTACTCGCGCTCACCGCGGTGGAAACGCCCCAGCGGCTCGCGCGGGTTCGCGAGATCGGACGGCTTGAGCGCGCTGATCGGCTCGATGACCTCGAGCTGGGCCAGCTTGTCGAGCCGGTTGAGCTCGTGCATGCTCTGCTCCGAAAACGTGACTTGATACATGGAAAGGTGGAAAGGCGGGCCGTCCGGTGACGGCAGAATCGCGCTCGCAGCAGGGTTCTACCCCCGGTCCGGGTCGCGGCAACGCTAATCCCGACGGAGCCGACCCTTCGGCCATCTTTCTGGTTCCCACGCGCGGCGCGGCGGGCTACATCCTCCCGCATGCCCGTCACCCTGACCGACATCCGCGCCGCCCGCCGGCGCATCGCCAGCGGCGTCATCGTCTCGCCGTGCCCACACTCGATCCCGCTGTCGGAGATCACCGGCGCCGATGTCGCCTGCAAACTCGACAACTTCCAGCGCACCGGCTCGTTCAAGGAGCGCGGCGCCCGCAACGCCCTGCTCCAGCTGCCCGGCGCCGCCCGGCGCCGCGGCGTCATCGCGGCCAGCGCCGGCAACCACGCCCTCGGTCTCGCCTACCACGGTCACCTGCTCGGCATTCCCGTGACGGTCGTGATGCCGGATTACGCGCCGCTCATCAAGATCACCACCTGCCAGCGGCTCGGCGCCAATGTCCTGGTGCGCGGCCGCGACTTCGCGGAGGCGCGCGCCGAGGCCGACCGCCTCGTGGCCGAGCAGGGCTTGACCTACATCCACGGCTTTGACGCCCCGGAGATCATCGCGGGCCAAGGCACCATGGGCCTCGAGATCCTGGAGCAGGTGCCCGACGTCGACGCGATCGTCTGCCCAGTGGGTGGTGGCGGCCTCATCGCTGGTCTCTCGCTCGCCGTGAAGAGCCTCCGGCCCCGCGTGAAGGTCATCGGCGTCGAGAGTGTCGCGACGGGCAACTTCGCCGCGGCGCTGCGCGCCCGGCACCCGGTCATGGTCCCGCGTCGTGCGACACTGGCTGACGGCCTCGCGACCCTGACCGTGGGCGCCAACGCCTTCGCGCTCGCCCGCCGTCATGTCGACCAGGTGGTGAGCGTGGGCGAGAACTGGATCTCGCTGGCTATTCTCCGCATGCTCGAGCTCGAGAAGACGGTGGTGGAAGGCGCGGCGGCCGCCCCGCTCGCGGCGCTGATGGCCGGACAGCTGCCCAAGCTGAAGGGCCGGAAGGTCGTGCTCGTGGTGGGCGGCGGCAATATCGACCCGGCGATCCTGAGCCGCGTGATCGAGAAGGGCCTGGTGAACGACGGACGCCTGACGCGCTTCACCGCGCGCATCAGCGACCGCCCGGGCGGGCTCGCCATGCTCTGCCGCGTGATCGCGGAGACCGGCGCGAGCATCAAGGACATCGCCCACGATCGCGCCTTCAGCGGGCCGGACGTGTACGAAGTCCATGCCGACTGCACGGTCGAGACCCGCGACCGCGCCCACATCGCCGCGCTGTACCGCGCGCTGAAGCGCAGCGGCTTTCCGCTCGTCGTGGCGAAATGATCCGACCGTCGCACCTCCGCCTCCTGCTGGCCCTCGGCGCCTGCCTGCTGGCGGTGGTGCGGCTGCCGGCGGTGACCGAGCTCGACATCCCGGTTTTCGCCGGCGGCTACGGCATCGCGTTCTATGAGGAGACGGCGCGGCAGTTCGAGCACGCGCGGCCCGACGTGCGCATCCGGCTGTACGGCGACCCGCGCATCGCGGACCAGCTCCGCATCCGGCTCATTGACGGCAATCCGCCGGACGCCGCCGCGGCCGCGGACATACTCTGGCCACAGCTCATCCGCGCGGGCCGGCTGCTCAACCTGGCGCCGTTTCTCGCGCAGGATCGGAACTGGGAGGGAGATCACCCTTGGGGCGAGACCTTCCTCCCGGGCGCACTGGATGCGTGGAAAACCGGCGACGGCACCTATGGGCTGCCGTTCAGCTACGCCTGCTGGACCATCTTCTACGACCGGAAGTTCTTCCGCGAACACCACCTCGCGCCGGCGGCGACCTGGGACGAGTTCTTCGCGCTCTGCGAACGGATCCGCCGGCTCGGTCGCGCGCCGCTCTCGGTTCCCGGCGTCTACCTGCGCTACACCGACTGCCTGCTGCGCTCCGCGTGGTGCAGCCTGGCCGGGGCGGAAGCGTGGCCGACCTACCGGAATTCCGCGCCCGGCGTCTATCTCGATCCGCGCTTCCTGCGGTCGGTGGAGACCTGGCAGCGGCTGGCGCCGTATTTCTCGCCGGGCTGGCAGGGCCTGACGCACACTGCGGCGCAGCGCGAACTGCTCGAGGGGCGGTCGGCGATGAACATCTCGGGCTCGTGGATGGTGAACGAGATGAAGGGAAAATTCCCCGCGGACTTCGAGCTCGGGGCCATGCGGCTGCCGGTGTTCGCCGACGGCAAGGGCGACCCGCGGCTGCTGCAGGTGGGATCGGACTATTTCTTCGTCTTCGCCACGGGCGACCACGTGAAGGAGCGGGCCACGGTGGATTTCCTCCGCTTCCTCACCTCGCGCGAGCGCGCGGAGGCGTGGGTGCGGCGGGTGGACTCCCCAGTGGCGGTGCGCGGTGTGCCGGTCGAGGCCTATTCGGAGCGCATGCGCGACACCGCGGCGCTGATTGAGCAGAGC
>DAOQKI010000013.1:0-53831 GCA_035334485.1 Opitutaceae bacterium | reverse complement strand
GGATAGGCGAGGCCGTAGTTGTGGTCGACGGCGATGTAGTAGGTCGAGATCGCGGTCTGGGCCTGCCGGAATTCGTGACCGGCGAAACCCTGGTCATGCCAGCCCACGAGTCCCGCCGCGACGTGCAGGGCGAGCGCGACCGCAAAGGCGATGATCCAGCCGCGGGAGAGGCGGACGGTCGGGACGGAATCGGGCGGGACGGGAGACGGCGGCTGCACCGGCGGAAGCTAACGGAACCGGACGTTGGCGATCCACGACTGGTCCCAGCTGCGGTCACCCCGCGGGCCGATGCCGGTGGTGACGACGAGCTGCGAGCCGGCCGGGAGGGACGGCAGGGAAAAGCCGATCGTCAGGGGACCGCGGTCCTCGGGACGATTGAGCGGGTCGACGTAGCGCGACCAGATCGGCGTGCGGTTGCCGCCGGGCGCGAGGACGGAGATCGTGTATTCGACGCCGTCGCTGTGCCCGCCGTTCTCGTAGGCGCCCGGCAGCAGGCCGATCTCGGCGGTGAAGCGGCGGGAGCGGGCGGGGATGTTCAGCACGAGCTCACTGGGCGCGTGGAGCAGGAAGACCGGGCGCCCGCCGACGGAAGCCACGGCCTCGCTGGGCAGCAGGCCATTCGCGGGCACGACGCCGAGGCCGTTGAACTGCTCGGGTACGAGCGTCGAGCCGTCCCCGCCGCGCGACTGGCCCTGCTTGATCTGGAGTCGCGTGATGTAGGACTGGTCGAAGGCGCCGTTGTTGGCGGGACCGGGATGGGTCCGGATGCGGAGCTGCGCGCCCGGGCGGTACGGCGGCAGGAACACGCGGGCCCGGTGCATGCCGCGGTCGGGCGGATAGGCGACCGGGCTGAGCATCTGTTTCCACAGGATGCGGCCATCGGACGGCGGCCAGATGACCTCGACGTTGAATTCCACGCCGTCGGTGTTCCCCTCGAGGTAGGCCTTCGGGTAGATGCCGTAGCTGAAGATCACCTGCTGGTCATCGGGCTGGAGGTCCCACGTGATGCTGCCCGGCGCGTGGACCAGCGTGATCGGCTCCAGGTTGATCTCGCGGATGCCAGTCTCCTGGGTCACGAGCGAGACGGGCTTGCGGCTGTAGAGCGGGTACTTCCGGTAGGCGAGGAGCTCGGTGACGTCGGTGTCCTTCGGCTGGGGCGGCCGCGGCGCGGCGTAGAACGTGATCTGGAACGTGTCGTTCGCGAAACCGGGCTGCGGCTCGAGGCGGAGGGTCTGGACCTGGTCGCCCGGATCGCGACCGAACAGGTTGAGCACGTCAAAATTGTCCTCGAGCAGCGGCGACAGGATCACCGGGTTCTGGAACATGAGCGGCTTCACCTGGAACGTCCGGCCGAAGCGATGGCGGCCGGAGGTGACGTTCATCGCGAGCTGCGGCGGACGGTAGATGAAGGACCGAAGGCTGCCCGTCAGGCTGAGCGGCGCCCGGATCGTGAAGAGCAGCATCTGGTCGGGCGCGGTCGCGGGGACGCGGACCGTCTCGCCGGCGCGGACGGTCACGGTCTGGAGAACGGTCGGGGCGGGGGGCAGGGCCGCGTTCTGGCGGCGCTTGAGCAGGATATAGTCCCGCTGCATCAGCGTCGGCGAATACAGCTGGAGCACCGCGTTGAGCGTAAGCGGGTCATCGCCCGCCGGCAGGCGGTCATCGAGCGTCTGCAGCAGCATGACCTGCCACGCGGGGGCGCGGGCGGGATCGGCGACGAAGGCCTCGTTGATCCGCTGGAGGCGCGGCGTGAAGACATTGAACGAGCCGCCGCCCATCGGCCGCGGGTGGTAGTTGAGGCGGTTGAGCAGCAGGAGCCCTTCCTGGAAGCCGAAGAAGTCGATCGTCTCCTGCTCAACCTCGTTCTGGATCTGCGGCACCTGCACGTCGCGGCGCACGTCCTCGAGCTGTTTCTCCAGCTCGGCCTTCAGCTTGGCCGGGCGCGCCAGGTAGCGGGCGTTGGCCTGGAACTGCGAGGTGACGCGGCCCGGGTAGGTGGCGACCGTGCGCAGCCGGAAATCCGCGGCGCCCAGGAGTCCCGCGCCGATGACCAGCACCGCCAGCGCCAGCAGCAGCGCCCGCCGCCGCGGGGAGAGCGGCGCCGGGGCGGGGGCCAGCAGCGAGGACAGTCCCGCGAGCGCGATGGTGGGGGCGAAGACGGCGGCGGAGGTGAAGAAGATCGCGACGTGGCCGTCGGCGCGGAGGAAGCCGTGCTTCCACTTGATGAAGCTGAAGCCGGCGAGGAGCAGGAGCCCGCCGATCGGCCGGGCGTGGCGCGGGGCGCTCCACGCCGTGACGGCCAGCAGCGCGAGGAGGAGGGAGGCGAGCGCGAGTCCGGCGCCGGTGATGATGGGCGGCTCGTCGTAGCCCATCGTGGCGTTGTAGCCCGAGGAGAGATCGAGCACGTCGTGGATGTAGGCCGGCAGATGCAGGAGGTTCTGCCGCGCCAGCAGCCAGAACCCGGCGAGGGCGCCGAGGTAGACGCCGCCGAGCCGCACGGCCGCCCGGCCCTGGCGCTCGAGCAGGGCGAACCCGGCGAAGACGCCAAACGTCACGGCGGTGGTGAGCAGGTGCGTGCCCTTGAACAGCGCGAGCAGCCCGAGCAGCCCGGCCGCGAGCCACGACCAGCCGCGGCGCGTGCCGCCCAGCCCGGCCAGCAGGCACAGGCCGGCGAGGAGGATGGCGTAGTCGTGGAACAGGTCGTCAACGGTCGGCACCAGCAGGATCACGGCCGCCAGCCAGCACCAGCGCAGCGCGCCGGGTCCGGCCCGGTGGAAAAGGTGGAGGATCAGCAGCGCGCAGAGACCCTTGAGCGCGAGATCGCCCCACAGGCGCAGCCAGTAGATTTCCCCGGCGTAGGTGTGACCGTAGAGGATGAACCCGTACGGCCCGGTCATCGGGATCACGTCGGCGCCCCACTGCGCGCCGGTGGCGACGAAGTGCGCGTACGTCGCATAGTTCGACTTGTCGAGGGACGGGTCGGCGACCTCGCGTGGGGGCGTTACAAAATAGACCGTGAGCACCAGCCAGGCGAGCAGCCAGGGCCAGCGGCGGGGGCGGGCATGCGGAGCGGTCATTTGAGCGTCAGGCCGTCAATGTAGCACCAGTCCCAGGAGTTGCTGTTGCCGGGGCCGGCGGTGGTGCGGATGACGAGATGGTCGCCCGCGGCGTGGGCGGGCAGCGACACGCTTATCGACTGGGGGCCGCGGTCGGCGGCGACGGTCTTGGGGCGAAGCTGCCGGCGGCTGAGCTCCTCGGTGCGGCCGTCCGCGCGGCGGAGCTCGACCACGAAGTCGCTGCCGTCGGTGTCGCCCTGCGTGTACGAGCCTTCGAGCATGCCGCCCTGGAACACCAGGGCGCGGGCCTTGCCGTCCAGCGGGAGGGCAATGAGCCCCGGGGCGTTCATCATGAAGATGGTCCGCCCGTCGCCGAGCAGCAGGGCGCCGGTGTAGTCGCCCTCGACCTCGTCGGCGACCACGTTGAAATTCGGGAACTGGTCCGGCACGTGGGGCCCGCTCTCGAACCGCACGCGGGTGAAGTACGCCCAGTCCCAGGCCGAGTTGCCGTCCGCCCCGGGATCGGTGTGGAACACGAGCTTGGCCCCGGCCGGGATCCGCGGCGGCAGCACGAGGCGGTGGTGATGGGGCCCGCGGTCGGCGGGGACCGTCAGCGGGTGCAGCGGCTGACGGAAGATCTGGACCGGCGCCGCACCCGGCGCGTCGAGCGTCACGAAGACGTCCACGCCGTCGGTCGTCCCGCGGGTGTAGCACTCGGGGTCCATGCCGTAATCGAAGGTGACGACCCGGTCGGTCGGGCCGAGAGCGAAGATCATCTGCCCGGGCGTCTCGAGCATCTGGACCGGGAGACCGCTGAAGATCCGGATGGCTTGGTTGGGCGGGAGGATCGCGAGCGGCTGCCGGTTGGCCATCGGGTACTTCATGGTCTCGATGATCTGCGCGCGCAGGTCCGCCGACACCGGCGCCGGGCGCGGCGCGGCGTAAAACGTAACGGTCAGCTCGGACAGCACGAAGTCCTGCGGCCGCTCGGCGGTGACCCGGATGGAGCGAAGCGTCTTGCCTGGCTCGCGGGAGTAGAGACCGAGCAGGTCGGCGGTCCGCTCGAGCACGGGGCTGAAGATCGCGGGTTCCTCCACGAGGCCGGGCACGAGCCGCCGGCTCTCGGGCTCGAGCACGCCGTCGCCGCTCAGGCTGAGGTACAGCTGCGACGGCTTGTACCAGGCGGCGCGGAACCGGGCCGCGAGGGTCCGCGGGAGATGGAAGGTGGCGAGCACCATCTCGTCCGGGCCGACGACCGGCAGGCCGATCGATTCGCCGAAGCGGACCGGGACGTGCAGCAGGACCCGCGGCGCGGCCGGGACGGCCGGAGCGGGGTTGGCCTGGAGCAGCAGCATGCCCTGCTCGGCGAAGATCGGGTGGTAGCCGGCGAGCACCGCGCGGAGGGTCGACGCGTCGTCGGCGCCCTGGAACCGGTTGTCGATCGTCTGGAGACTGAGAAGGTAGAACCCGGGACGGCGGGCGGGGTCCTGGACGTACGCGGCGTTGGCGCGCTGGAGATAAGGCGTGAAGACGTTGAAGGAGCCGCCGCCCATCGGCCGCGGGCGGTAGTTCATGCCGTTCAGCGCGAGATAGCCGTGCTCGAAGCCGAAGAAGTCGATCGGGGTGCGTCCGACCACGCGCTGCACGTCGGGCAGGCCGAAGCTCGTGCGGTTGACCGCGAGGCGCTGCTCGAGGTCGCGGCGAGTCGCCGCCGGATGCGTGACCGCCTCGAAGGCCTCGCCGGTGAGCGGCAGCACGCGGCGAACCTGCCAGGCGAGGCGGCCGAGCGGGGCGTCGCCGGGACCGTAGATCGCAAGCCCGACCGTCGCCGCGACCAGCAGCGCCAGCAGCACGCGGGCGAGGCGCCGGCCCGGCGCCGGGGCGGGCAGCAGCAGCCAGAGCGTCGGCGCGGCGGCGAGCGCGTACTGGTAGAAGATGTGGACGTGGCCGTCGGCGCGGACGAAGCCGTGCTTCCACTTGAGGAAATTGAACGCGCCGATCAGCAGGGCGGCGGCGAGGCCCGCGGGCTCCCGGCGACGCTGCCAGGCGAGAATGAGGGTGAGCAGCTCGAGCACGACCAGCGTCGCGCACCCGGTGGCGAACGCGAGGATCGGCTCGTTGATGGCCATGGCCTCGTTGTAGCCCTTGGACAGCTCGCTGATGCCGTGCGCGAAGGCCGGCAGGTGCAGCAGGTTCTGCCGCGCGGCGAGCCACCATCCCGCCAGGCCCGCGGCGAAACTGATGGCGACCAGGACGAACCGCCGGAAGTCGCGCTGCATCACCGCCGGGACTGCCACGAGTCCGATCATGGCGGTGGTCAGGATCAGCAGGGTGCCCTTGCTCAGCGCGAGGAGGGAGAGCAGGACGGCCGCGGCACACGAACTGGCGAGCCGGTCGCGGCGCTCGTAGTTCAGCACGAGGTACAACCCCGCGAGCAGCACCGTCAGGTCGTAGACGAGCTCGGCCACCCCGTGCGGCAGCAGCAGCAGCGTCAGGAGCCAGAGCCACCGCATCCACCGGGCCGCCGTCTCGCGGAACTGCCAGAGCACCAGGAGCGCGAATCCCGCCTTCACGAGCAGCTCGAGCCCGAACCGGGCCCAGTACAGCTGCCCGGCGTAGGTCCACCCGTAGAGGATGAAGCCGTAGGGACCCGCCATCGGCAGCACGTCGGCGCCGTACTGCCGGCCTTCCGCCGTGAAGCTGGCGTAGGTGCCGTAGTTCGACGCGTCGAGCGTGACGTCGAGCACCGCGCTGGCCGGCGCGAAGAAGTACACCGCGAGCACCGCGGCCGCGAGCAGCCAGCCGGCACGGGGCCAGCGAGAGATCGGGGAGGACGGGACGGACGGGTTCGTCATGCGGGCGGAAAAACTCAGTCGAAACGCAGCCCGGCCCAGAGGGTCCAGTCAAACGCCGGGTTGTCGTGCGGGCCGGTGAGGTTGCGCAGGATCACCCGGCCCTTGCCGGGCAGGGCGAACGAGAACGGCTGCAGGCCGCGGTCCTCCGGGCGGTGCACCGGGTCGAGGAAGCGCCGCATCAGCTCGGTCCGCCGGCCGCCCGGTGAGACGTGCTCGATGACGATCTCGACGCCGTCGGTCTGCTGCGTCGCCGTGTAGGCGTCGGGCGAGAGACCGACCTCGCCGTGGAAATGCGTTACGGCCATGTCGGGGTCGAACTCGATCTCGCCCGGGGCATGGATGAAGAACACCTCGCGGCCGTCCAGCAGGGAAGGTCCCCACGGATGCGGCGACGCGACGCGCGCCGGCGCGAGGCTGAACATCCGGTAGCGGCTCTCGGTCGGCACCGCCGCCGGGTGCGGCGGGCGAGCCAGCGAGGGAAGCTTCTCGAACGTCACGGTGATCTCGTCCGCGTAACACGACCGGCCGCCGTCGGGCAGCTCCACGGTCAGGGTCCGCGCGGCCGGCGGCTCGGCGTCGCGGCCGGAGAAGTATCCCGTCACGGCGGCCTGCGAGGTCAGGTACGGCTGGAGCAGGAACCCGTCGGCGCCCATCTCACGCACCAGCCGGTAGGTCTGGGCGGCGCCGGTGGCGTCGACGATCTTGAGCGCGAGCGCCGGCGGCTTGTAGAGGAAGGAGCGGAGCCGGCCGAGGAGATTGGGGCGGACATCGACGCGGACCCAGAGCGCGCCGGTGTCGCTGGCCGGGACCGGGACGGCGCGGCCGAAGCCGGTGTCCACGGTTGCGAGCGGCAGGGTGCGGAGGGGCGTGGGCCGAGACACCCGCTCCCAGAGCAGCCAGTCATGCTCCTCGGCGACGAGGGCGTAGTGGGTGAACACCTGGGTGAGGACGCGGGCATCGTCGAGGGTGGGCACGCGCTGGTCGATGGTCTGGAACTTCTGCAGCACGAAGCGCGGGGCGCGGTCGGAGGCGTAGAACGCCTCGTTGAGCCGGATCAGGGCGGGCGTGAAGGCGTAGTAGCCCTGGAAGACGGGGCGCGGCGTGTAGTGGATCGGCCCGAGCATGGCGATCGACTGCTCGGCCCCGAGGACGTCGACCGGCTCGGCGCCCATGAGCGGCGTGCAGCGCGGCAGCGTGCGGGCCTGGCCGAACTCGGCGAACGCGGCGCGGGCGGCGCGGGCGTACGCGTGCGGGTGGCGGAGCTCCGCGAGGACGGCGAGATTCTCGGCGACCCGGTGGTTGAGACCCGCCAGGGCCTCGGTGAGCGCCGGGGCGTAGCCCTGCCAGACGCCGGCGAGCGACACGGCCGCGAGCGCGAGGGTGAGCCGGCGCCGGCCGGGCGCGGGCGCCTCCCGCAGCAGCGCGGGAAACGCGAGCGCGGGGAAGAGGCAGCTGATGAAGTGGGCGAGGACGTGGCCGTCGGCGCGGACGAAGCCGTGCTTCCAGTTGATGAACCACGAGGCGGCGAGCATGCCGACGGCGGCGTGCGCGACGGCGCGGTCGCGCTCGGCGCGCCAGTACGACCAGGCGTACCAGGCGCTGAGCCCGAGGGCGGCGAGCCCGGTCGCGAGCACCAGGTTGCCCTCCGCGAGCGACATCGCGTCGACGTAGCCGCGGCTGATCTCGACCGACTGCCGGAGGAAGGGCAGCAGCTGGGCGAAGGGCTGGCCCAGGAGGTGCCAGCCGCCGAGGACGCCGGCGGCGAAGCCGGTGCCGAGCAGCAGGACCGGCCGGGCGCCGTCGCGGCGGGAGGCCGCCCAGATGGCGCAGACGACCACCGCGGTCGCGAGCGTGAAGTGGGTGAACTTGAACAGCGCGAGGAAGCCGAGGAACGCCGCCAGCCCGGTGGCGCGCAGGACGCGGGTGTGGACCTCCTCGCGGAGGAGCGTCAGGCCGGTCGCGAGGATGACGAGGCCGTGCAGGACCTCGGGGAACGGCGCGACGAGCGTGAGGAGGAAGACGTAGTACACGCCGCGGCGGAATCCGGCGAGCCGGCGGCCGAGGTCCCAGAGGACGCCGGCGAGCGCGGCGTTGCCGAAGATCATCCACGCGAACCGGGCGGTGAGATGGTGGACGGCCGGCGCCGGGGCGATCAGGAAGCCCGCCGGGCCCATGGTCGGCAGCAGCTCCGTGCCGAACCGCAGCCCGTGGTCGAACGCGAAGTCGAGCATCAGCTGCCACGAGGCGTCGAGGCCGGGCGCGAGCGTGCGCGGGGCCTGCAGGCACGCGAGCCAGAGCAGCAGGAAGCCGGCGAACTCCACCCGCCGGTCCCGCAGGGGGATCGGGGTGGCAGGAACGGCCGCCGACATGGGAGGGCTCATGACGGGCGCGGGGCCCCGCTACGGGGCGAACTTGACCTCGGACCAGAAGGCCCAGTCGAACGCGACGTCGTTCGCGGGCCCGGGGCCGGTCCGGAAGACCAGATGGCCGCCGGGTTCGGGCAGGGTGAGATCGAAGGACTGCGTGCCGCGGTCCTTGGGGACGGAGAGAGGCTGGAGGAGACGCTGGAACTCGACGCTCACCTGGCCGTGGCTGTTGACCCACTCGATCGTGAATTCGACGCCGTCGGTGGTGTTGCCGTTGGTGTAGGCGTTCTTGACGAGCCCGAACTTGCCGGTGACGTGGCGCGCGTTCCGGTCGAGGTCGAACTCGATCTTGCTCGGCGGGTGGGCCAGCAGGACCTCGCGGTTATCCTCGATCAGGATGTCCGTCGGATAGGGCGCCGAGACATTGACGGGCGGCTGGCTGAAGGTGCGGAAGCGGACCTCGGGACGGGAATTCTCCTGGCTCTGGGACCGGGCGAAGGGCGGCAGTTGGTAGATCCGGACGCCGATGGTCGGCGCGAAATACTTCCGCATCGCGGGGTCGAGCTCGACCGAGAACCAGAAGACGCGCGGACCGAGGCCGCCGCCCTGGAACGAGCGGATGTTGTACGTGTTCGTGAAGTGCGGGTAGAGCAGGAAGCCGGCGCCGGCCATGTTGGCGACGAGGCGGTAGGTGCTCAGCTGGGCGGTGCCGTCGTTGACGGCGATCTTGAGCTGCGGCGGCTTGTAGAAGGCGTCGCGGATCCGCCCGAGCAGCGAGGGTCGGATGTCCAGCTCGCACCACACCGGGTTGTCACCGACGATCGGGCTCTTCACCTGCTCGCCGAACTTCACGTTCGCGCTCGAGAGCAGCGTCTTGGCGTCGAGCGACGCGTCCGGGGGATTGCGCTTCCAGAGGAGGAAATCGCGGTCCTCGAGGATGTAGGTGTAGTGGTGGTAGAGGTAGCGCGTGACCAGCGAGTCGTCGAGCGACGGCAGGCGGTAGTCGATGGTCTGGATCTTTTGCAGGACATATTCCGGCGCGCGATCGGAGCGCATGAACGCCTCGTTGAGCCGCTGCAGGTGCTTCGTGTACGGGAAATAGCCCTGGAAGACGGGGCGCGGCCGGTAGTTGAAGCCGTTGAAGAGGGCGTACGCCTGCTCGTTGCCGAGGATGTCGACGGGCTGGTCGTGGATGACGGAGCGGACCGCGGCGAGCTGGTGGATGCCGGCGACGCTGGCGAACTCCTCGCGGGCGAGGCGGGTGAGCTGCGGGAAGGCGGCGACCTTGGAGAGGTTGTCCTTCACGCGGGCATTGAGCGCGGCGCCGGCGTCGGTCAGGGTCATGGCCGAGGTCAGCCAGATGCCGGCGAGCGAGCAGGCGCCCGCCGCCAGCAGCAGGATGCCCTTGGAGCGGTGGTTCGCGCCGTTGTCGCCGAGGAGGAGCGGACCGACGAGGACGAGGAACAGGCAGACGAAGAAGTGGGCGAGGACGTGCCCGTCGGCGCGGACGAAACCGTGCTTCCAGTTGAGGTACGAGGCGGCGGCGACGATCGCGAGCCCGGCCAGGGCGCGCGGCCGGTCGGTGGCGCGGAGAAGGACGAGCGCGTAGTAGGCGACGAGGCCGCCGAGGGCGCCGAGGCCGAGGGCGAGGACGCTGTCGGAGCCGTCGACCGACATGGCGTCGCCGTAGCCGCGGCTGACGTCGAGGGAGTTGGCGATGTAGGCGGGGAGATTGCCGAGGTGCTGGCCGCACGCGGCCCAGCCGCCGAGGAAGCCGACCAGGAAGCCGCCGCCGATGAGGACGGCCTCGGGCCAGCGGCGGCGCCAGGCGTAGTGGGCGACGATGGCGGCGACGGCGAAGCCGGCGAGGAGGAGATTGGTGAACTTGACGAGCGCGAGGACGGCGAGGAACAGCGCGAGCAGGACGGCGAGCCACCGGCGGCGGACGACCGGCTCGTGCAGGAGCGCGAGGCCGTAGAGCAGCACGGCGATCATGTGCACCACGTCCATGTACCCGAGACCGAAGGCCAGCAGGAACGCGTAGAACAGGCCGCGCCGCCAGCCGGGGAGCTGCCGGGCGAGCAGGTAGAGCGAGACGGCGAGGAGGCCGTGGGCGACGACCTGCCAGACGAGATGGTGCCAGTAGTTGATGCCGATGCTCGTCGACGGCAGGAGGTAGCCGAGGGGGCCGTAGGTGAAGATGAGCTCCGTGCCGAACTGGAGGCGATGGGCGTCGGCGTAGCCGAGCACCATGCGCCACGACGGGTCGAGGTCGGACGCCGGCGAGTTGGGGAAGCGCACGACCGTCAGCCAGAGCAGGAACACGAGCGCGGCCTGGCCGGCCAGCCAGACGGCGCGGCCCAGCAGGCGGTCGAGGCGTTGGAGTCCGGCGGCGGGGGTTTCGGTCATGGGCGAAGGGGAGGATGGGGCGCTCACCAGCTGGATTCAACCCGGTCGGCGCCGCCGGAGAGCTTGCGGGGCGTGGTGCGGGGGGCCTGGCCGTCGAAGTCGAGCAGGGCCTGGCGGGCGAGATCGGCGTGCTTCGGGAGGACGCGGTCGATGTCGTAGGCGCGGACGACCTTGGAGTAGCCCATCGGGGCGGTGGAGGCGCCGTTGCGCTGCTTGTCGAGGCAGGTCTTCATGACCTTGGCGAACTTCACGGGATGGCCCGGCTCGACCAGGTAGGCCTCGGCCTTGTCGGTGACCATCTCGGGAATGCCATGCACGTCGGTACTGACAATCGGCGTGCCAAAAGCCATCGCCTCAAGGAGCACGCGCGGGAAGGATTCCTCGTAGCTGGTGCAGACAAACATGTCGGCCAGCACGAAGAAATCGTAGGCCTCGCGGGTCTCGGTGATGATGTCGACGTTGGTGAGCCCGAGCATGGCCATGTCGCGCAGCAGCGAGTCCTGGTACTCCCCGGCGCGCCCGCCGACGAACAGGAAGCGGTACTTTTCCCCGGCGGCGTACTGCCGCATGAACGTGTCGATCGTGCGGATGAAGATGTGCTGGCCCTTGCGCTCGCAGACGGTGCCGACGTTGGCGATGATGATCTCGTCGTCGGCGTAGCCGTACTTGCGGCGGAGGTCGGCCTTGGAGCGGGCCCGCTTGAACGCCTCGATGCGGGGCAGGTCGATCCAGGACGAGACGAAGCGGAAGTTGTCGTAGTCGTTGAACTCCTCGAAGTACGAGCGGCTGGAGCGGCAGAGGAAGCAGACCCGCGTGGCCTGGCGGAACGCGCCGCGGGCGACGTGCTGCATGTGCTGGTGGAGCGCCTTCGAGAAGAACCGCTTGATGGACGCGCTTTCGTGGATGTATAGCAGCGACGGCTTGCCGGCGGCGGCGGCGAGGTGGACGCCCCACCAGCAGGCGACGGTGTTGCAGAGGACGACGTCGACCGCGCGGAGGTCGAGCTTGTGGAGCATCACCTGGACCTGCTCGGCGAACTCCGCGTCGTTGCGCGCCCCGTGGAGCGGGTGGCGGTCGACCAGCGTAATCTTGATGCCGAGCGCCTCGTAGGCGCCGCGCAGCGGGCCGTCCTCGGCCGCGAGCAGGTCGACGGTGAAGCCGGCCTTCTGGACCATGAACGCGGCGTACTCGAGGAGGAAGAGCGGGGCGCCCTCGTAGTTGAGGTTGTGCGTGACCAGCAGCAGGTGGAGCCGGCCGGCCCGGTCGGCGTGCTCGTAGCGGTAGGTGTCGAGCTGGAGCGCGCCGGGCTCGAGGTACACCTGGCGCGGGAAATGCGGGTCGACGTACGAGGCGTACTTCCGGATGAACCCGACGTGCTCGCTCTCGTAGTAGGTGGTGCCGCGCGACGCGCTGCCCCAGTGCCAGAGCTCGGCCTGCGGCGTGTAGATGATGCGGTGGCCGGCGGCCTGGAGGCGGAGGCAATAGTCGACGTCGTTGTAGGTGACGCTGAACTCCTGCTCGTTGAATCCGCCGAACTCGCGGTACAGCGCGGTGCGGGTCATCATGCACGCGCCGGTCACCGCGCTGACGTCGCGCGCCAGCTTGTGGAACGCGTAGTGGTCATCGGACTCGGCGGCGAGGCCGGCCAGCGGCACGTCGGCGAGGCCGTGGTGCGGGCCGACCGTGATGCCGGCGTGGTTGAGGTGGTTGTTCGGGAAGAGCAGCTTGGCGCCGACGACGGCGACCTCGGGGATGGCGAACCAGCCGGCCATGGCCTCGACCCAGCCGGGCCGGAGTGCGTCGACGTCGTTGTTGAGGTGGAGCACCAGCGGCGTGTCGAGGTACGGGAGCGCCGTGTTGACCAGCAGCGAGTAGTTGAACGGCTTCATCGGGTCCACGTCGGGGCGGACCACGCGGCAGTTGAACTCCCGGCGCGTCGGCAGCAGGCGGAGCAGGCGCGCCGTCTTTTCGTCGCGGGAGAAGTCGTCGATGATGAGCAGCTTCACGTGACGCCAGTCCACGTTCAAGACCAGGGCCTCGAGGCAGCGCTCGAGGAGGTCGGCGCGGTCGCGGGTGGGGATGACGATCGTGACCGGGTTCGCCGCGAGGAAGCTGCTGTCCCAGTAGAGCTGGTGGTGGAGGCGGCCGCGCTGCTGGGCCCACGGCGGCTGGAAGGCGCGGGCGGGCAGCTGGCGGCGGATGATGGCGGCCTCGAGGGCGTGCCGGGTCTGCTCGACGAGCGGGCTGCCCGCCTCGTGGGTGCGGGTCGGGGCGGCGTGGTAGCACACGGCATCCACGTGCCGGACCTGCGCCAGGGTCACGTGCTCGGCCACGCGGAGGTGGAGGTCGAAGGTCAGCGCCGGCGCGTAGTCCGGCATGAACTCGCGGGCCCGCATGAACAGGCGACGGTGGAGCAAGAGCAGGTTGCCGGGCTGGAGGCCGGACACGACCAGCGCGGGATTCCAGCCGCACTTGAAGACCGGGTTGGACCGCTGGCCGGCGTCGTCCATCTGGTCCTCGTCGGTGTAGACCAACTCGGTCGCGGGCTGGGCGGCGATCGCCTCGGCGACGCGCAGCAGGGCGTCGGGCGCCAGCCGGCCGTCGGGCTCGGGATAGCCCAGCCAATCGTCGCTGAGCGTGTGCGACGCGGCGTTGAGCGCCGCGGCATGATTCGAATCGGGCGCGACGATGACGCGGATGCGCTCGTCGGCGGCCGCCAGGCGGGCGAGCTCGGCGGCGAGGACAGGCGTGGCGTCGGCCGGCTGGAGCAGGCCGAGGTGCCAGCGGCCGTAGAGTTGGGCGCGCACCGAGGTGACGAGGCGATCGAGCTGGCCGGGCCCGGCGAGGCGCGTGTCGACGATGAGGGCGAAGGACGGGCCCTCGGCGGCGGTGAGCCGGGCGGCCGACTGGACCAGCGCCTCGCGCAGGCGGGGCGCGAGCGAGTTGTGGGCGAGCCAGCTCGCGTACGGTTTCGCGAGCTGCCAGGCGAACCAGGGCTGGGGCTCGGGGGACTCGGTGCGGTAGATCCGATGGACGGCGGCGACGGTCCGCCAGAACGAGAGGCCGCCGGTGCTGACCTTCAGGCGACGGCAGGCGCGGACGACGGTCGCGACGATGTCGCGGTAGTTGGCGAAGGAATAGGGCGGGAGGGGCGTCTCCTTCGCGAGCGAGGTCCAGGCGTAGAGGCGCTTCGTGAAGGCGAGCTCCTTGCGGCCGTCCTCGAGGATGGCGAAGATCCGCAGGCACACGGGCTCGGCCAGGCCGGCCGGCAGGTCGACGTTGCCGCGGAACAGCGGCGCCTTGGCGCGCGGGTTGTCAGGGAACAGCGCCGCGACGTCCTCCCGCTCGATGCCGTGGATGAGATTGTTCTGGGTGCGGTTGTCGGTCGTGGCGACCAGCTGGCGGATCGGCTGGTTGGCGTGGAAGATCCAGCCCCCGATGTGGAGCTTGTCGTACTGGGTGTGGCCGATGAGGTGCGGGCCCTCGAACACCCCGTGCAGCGGCGGCACCGGCAGCGTCTCGAGCGGGATGACCGACCGCTCGCGGACCAGCTTCAGCGTGTGGTCCTCGCGGACTTTCGGCGCGTCGAGCCGGGTGAGCTTCAGCAGCTCGAGCAGCATGGGCTTGACCAGCTCGGGCTTGAGCTCGGCGTGCAGGCGGCGGCACGGGCCCTTGCCCCGGACCCGGATCGGCACCCGCCAGAACTCGGCCCAGTGGTTGTTCTCGTTCAGGATCTCCAGCCGGATCAGCTTGGCGCCGGGCCAGGGATCGAGGCGGAACGAAAAGCCGGCGTGCGCGCCCTGGGTCCAGTGGGCGTACGTCGCCTCGATGTCTGGCCGCGGCAGACCGAACAGGCCCATGATCGGCACGTCGTCGATGAACGCCCGGACGTCGTTGTACCGGATGCCGTTCTTGGACACGAACCAGCCCGTGATCCAGAACTGCTCCGGCTTGAGCGTCCAATCCGTCGGCATTTCGACGCTGAAGAGATAGGCTTCGTTCTCGTTGATGTGGGCGCTCATCCGGTAACCTTCCAGCAAAAGGCTGCGGGAAGGGGTCGCAAGAACAAGCGCTGGGAGAAAAGCAGAATGGGACGGCCCGCCCGATCGCCTTTCCCGCTGATCTTCAACCACTGGCCGGGTATCCGGCGCCCGTCCGCTCAGGGTTGCTTCAGGTTCGCCCGGAGCTGGCCCCAAGCGGCGTCGCCAAACGAATTGTCCGGCGGATGGGCCGGGGCCGAGCGGAGCCGGAGCCGAACCGGCGACGGGTTCCCGACCGCGAACGTGAAAGGATGCACCGCGCGATCCTCTGGGCGGTTGGCGGGATCGAGGCGCTGGCGCCAGACCTCGGTGACTTTTCCGTCCGGCCCGAGTGTCTCGGCGATGAAATCAACTCCCGCCGTGTGCCCCTGGGATTGCGCCCAGCTGCTGCGGAGCATCTTGCACTCGCCGGTCACGGTGGCCACGCCGGCCGGCAGGTCGAATTCGATCGTGGTCGGTGCGGGCGCGAGCGTGAACCGCCGTCCGTCCTCGTCGACCGCCGCGAGTCCGTACGGGGCGTCGTAGGCCACCGGCAGGCGCGGTTCGCCCGCGACCGTGAGACTGACCGGCAGGGCCTTGCCCTCGATCCGGCCGAAATAGGACCAGTCGCTGCTCGAGTCGTTTTCGCGGCCGGGGGTGATCAGGATTTCGAGCCGGCCGGATTCGCGCGGCGGCAGGTCCACGTCGACGCGCTGCCGGCCGCGGTCGGCGGCGATCGCGGCCGGATAAATCGCCTTGGTGGCGAGCCGCCGGCGCGGGCCGTGATCGGGGAGAAAGTTCACCTGCAGCTCGATGCCGTTGGTGGGCGGCCGCCGTTCGGGGGCGAAGGCGCCGTCGAACAGGCCGAACTCAATGCTGACGCCGAGCAGGGCCGCCGGTCGCGCGAACACCAGCCGGGCCGGCGCGTGCGCCGAGAAGACCTGCTCGCGCGGCTGCCAGACGGGCGGGCCGGTGAGGCAGGAGCTTTCCAAGGCGGGCAGGGCGACCTCGCCGGCCTGGATGGCCGGCACGGGCGGCGGTGGCGGCAGGACCTTCACCGGCCCGGTCACCACGGTGCCGTCGGCGCGCTGCACCCGGACCGCGACCGCAGGTTCGCGACCGTGGCGGTCGGGCCGATAGAAAAACGTCAGCTGGTGGGACCGGCCCGACGGAACGGCGACCGCGCCCTCGCCCTGGCCATTCACGTAGAACTCGGCGGCCACGGCGCCGTCGGGAATCGTGGTGACGTATCGATCGGTCGGGGCGTCGCCCGACATCGGCGCCCGGATTGTCAGCGACGGGTCCAGAGTCGGGGAGGAAGTCGCGGGCAGCGTGGCATTGCGGCGGCGGAACAGCCGGGATCCGTCCACCATCAAGCGGTCGCCGTCGACCTCGACATAGTGGTCGAGCAGGTAAGTCCAGAGCCGTTCCTGGCGGGCGATCGGGTACTTGCCGTAATAGCGCCGGGTGCCGGTATCGAGGATGACCGCGGGAGGCCGGCGGCCGAAGTCCGACCACAGCGTTTCCCAGGCGTGCGGGACGACGGCATAGGACGTGTCGCGGTCGGGCTCGACATTGGTCCAGGGAATCAGCCCGGTGAGGAAATTGGCGAAGACGATCCGCGACGCGTTCAGCCGCTGGGCGTAGTAGGCGGCCTCGGGGTAGAAGCCCCACACGAACATCCGCTCGTCGGGACGCGTCCATTCCCGCACCACCTGGCCGGTGACCTGCGCCGGGCCGGGATCGAGTTCCAGCGTGCGGAGCCGGCGCGCGGCCTGGGCGCCGGCGACGAAGAACGGCAGGGCGACGAGCAGGCGCCACGCGAACGCGCCGCGGCCGGAGGCGCTGCGGGACCAGGCCACGTCGAGCGCCCACCCGGCGAGGAGGCAGAAACCCGGGAGGGCCTGCAGGCAGTAGTGGTCGAACGCGCGGCCGCCGAGCGCGCTGGCGATCACGCCGGAGGCGGTCCAGCCCAGCGCCAGCAGGGGCACCTCCTGGCCCGCGAGCCGAAGCCGGAGGGCGCGGCCGAGGCCGCGAAGGGCGAGCAGGGCGCCAAGGCCGCCGGCGATGGCGAGAACCGGAAGATGGCGCCATGCGAGCTCGAACGGAGCGCCGAGCGCGCGCCACTGTTCGCCGGCCGGGATTTCCGGCAGGTAGTACCGGGTGCTGTAGGTCCAGACGTAGAACTGGTATTCGGTGAGGGCGCCGCGCGACCAGAAGTACAGCGGCGCCGCCGCGGCGACGGCCGCCGCGCCCGCGGCCAGCGCGACGAGGACCCGCAGGCGGCGGCGACGGTCCGCCGGATCGAAGGTGGCGAGCAGCGCGATCCACACGACCGCGGTGAGCCCGTCGAGGAGGCCGGGCTGCTTGGAGAGATAGGACAGACCGAAGGCGAAACCGGCGAGGGCGCCGACCGCGGCGTCGGACCGCCGCCAGGCGTGGGCCAGCAGCCAGAAACCCAGCGCCGAGAAGAAGACCACGAACCACTCGGTGTGCGTCGTGAAGGCGTCGACCGGGTCGACGAACAGCACGCTGGCCACCACGAAGAGCGCGCCGGCCCAGCCGCCGGCGGCGCTGCCGTCGAGCCGCCGCACCGTGCGCCAGAGCAGCAGGCCGGTGAGGCCGATCATCACCGCGAGCCCGAGGTGGAGGCCGCGGTTGTTCCAGTCGCCGACGATCCGGAGCTCGGCCGCGAGCAGGTAGACCATCAGGGGACTGCGCGTGTCGGCCACGTCGCGGTACATCACGTCGCCCTGCCGGAGATGCTGGGCGAACACGGTGGTGTTGGCCTCGTCGAGGTTCCAGACCTCGCGCGGGAGCGAGGGCCAGCGCAGCAGGACGGACAGCGCGACCAGGAGGAGGGCGCCGAGCCAGACGGGAAGGCGGCGGGCCGTGGGCATGGGACTCAGGCGGGGAGGTGGTCCGCGGGAGCTGGCCTGCGGGGGCGCATGGGGACGGCGCTCAGCCGAAGTACGCCTCGCGGGCCATGGCGACGTGGGTCGGCAGGGAGACGCGGGCGTCGTAGAACCGCGACATCCGGGCGAAGGCCATCGAGACCATCTTGTCGTCGCGGGCGAAGTACTTGTCGAGGCACGCCTTGAGGGCGGCGGCCAGCTTGTGGTAGTCGCCGGCCGGGATCAGGAACGCCTCGTCGTTGTTCACGAGCATCTCGGGGATGCCGTTGACGTTCGTGCTGATGATCGGGATCCGGAAGGAGGCGGACTCGAGCAGCACGCGGGGGAAGGACTCCTCGAAGCTGGTGCAGACGAAGATGTCGGCCAGCCGGTACCAGTCGTAGATGTCGAGGGTCTCGGGGAACAGCTTGGTGTTCTTCAGGCCCATCAGCTCGATGTCCTGCTCGATGGACTCGAGGTAGAGGCCCTCGCGGGCGCCGACCATGAGGAACTCGATCGGGCCCTTGTCGGCGAAGGACGCGCCGTGCTGCTTCATCAGCTGGTCGACGGCGCGGATGTAGACGTGCTGGCCCTTGCGCTGGCAGACGGAGCCGATGTTGACGACGAGGGTGGCGTCGGGATCGAGGCCGTACTTGCGGCGGAGGGCGCGCTTGTCGTGCTCGGCGGCGAAGCGCTCGATGCGCTGGATGTCGACCCAGCTGGCGAGGGTGCGGAAATTGTCGCCGGTGTTGAGCGGCTCGTGGATCTGGCGGGTGGCGCGCGCGGTGAAGATCACGCGGCTGGCCTGGGAGATCGCCTGCTCGGTGAGGGGGACGACCTCCGGGGAGGCGAGGCCGTGCTCGGTGAAGAACTTCCGCGGCGTGTTGCTCTCGTGGATATAGAGCGCGGCCGGCTTGCCGAGCGCCTGGCCGAGGAACACGGCCCAGTAGGCGACCATGGTGTTGCCGACGATGAGGTCGACGTCGTCCCAGCGGAGGCCGGCGGCGAAGCGCTTGAGGTTCGCGTGGAAGTCGGCGGCGGTCTCGGCCTTGATGAACCCGTCGGCGGCGAGCACCTCGACGGGCAGGCTGGCGTCCTCGAACTTCTTCCGCAGCGGCCCGTCGACCGGCGAGAAGACCCGGACCTTCCAGCCCGGCTGGGCGGCGAGGTAGCGCGCGTACTCGAAGATGAAGAGCGGGGCGCCCTCGAGGTTGAGGTTGTGGGTGATCACGGCGACGCCGAGCGGGAGCGGGCGGCGGGCGTAGCGGTGGTCGTGGACATTGATGCGGAAGCTCGAGGTGCCGTAGTCGACGACCTCGCTGATGAAGGGATCGCGGAAGTTCGGGTAGCGCTGGACGAACGCGAGGTGCTCCTTCTCGGTGTAGGCGTTGCCGCGCGAGGCGCTGCCGAGGTGGACGAGCGTGGCCTGCGGCGAGTAGACGGTGCGGCAGCCGGCGCGCGCGGCGCGCAGGCAGTAGTCGACGTCGTTGTAGGCGACCTGGAAGTCGCGCTCGTCGAAGCCCCCGAGCTGGCGGTAGAGGTCGGTGCGGGTCAGCAGGCACGCGCCGGTGACGGCCGAGACGTTGCGCGCCGCGTGCGGGAGGAAGAGGTAGCCGAAGTCGTTCTTCGGCTGGCCGAAGAACACCGCGTGGGCCAGCCCGCCCTGGGGCCCGACCCAGATGCCGGCGTGGTTGAGGGTCTCGTCGGGGTGGAGGAGCCGGGCGCCAACGACGCCGACGCCGCGGACGGTGGCCCAGCCGACGAGGTCCTCGAGCCAGCCGGGCGCGAGGGCCTCGATGTCGTTGTTGAGGTGGAGGACGAGCGGCGTCTCGGCGGCGGCGGTGCCGAGATTGACGAGGCGCGAGTAATTGAAGGGCGCGGTGGTGTTGCCGGTGCGCAGCACGCGGCAGGGCACCTCGGCGCGCTGCTCGAGGCGGGCGAGCAGCTCCAGCGCCTGCGGCTCGGTGGAGCCGTCGTCGACGATGATGAGCCGGACGTGCTGCCAGTTGACGGTCGTCTCGAGGGACGCGACGCACTTGGCGAGGAGCTCGTGCCGGTTCTTGGTCGGGATGACGATGGTGACGGGATGCTCGGCCAGCAGCGCCGGGTCCCACTGCAGCTGGTGGAGACAGAGCGCGTGCTCCTTCATCAGCGGCGGGAGAAAGGCGGTGGCGCGCAGGCCGCGGCGCTGGGCGGCGTCGTTGATGGCGCGGCGGGCGGCGTCGAACAGGTAGCCCTTCTGGTCGCCCTTGCTGGCGGTGCTCTGGGCGTGGGCGCGCCAGTGGTAGCCGATGTACGGCACGTGCACGATCCGGTCGTCCTGCATCCGCTCGACGCAGCGGAGGATGAGGTCGATGTCCTGGGCGCCCTCGTAGCCGAGGCGGAGCCCGCCGACGGCCTGCACGATGCTGCGGCGGATGACCGTGAGATGGTGCGTGTAGTTGTGCGTGATCGCCATCTCGGGGCTCCAGTCCCCCTTGAACTGCGGGTCGAAGTGGCGGCCGGCCTCGTCGATCTTGTCCTCGTCGGTGTAGAGCATCTCGGCGTCGGGCCGGGCGGCGATCGCCTCGGCGACGTGGAACAGCGCGGCGGCGGGCAGCACGTCGTCATGGTCGACGAACGCGATGAACTCGCCGGTGGCGAGCTCGAGGGCGGAGTTGGTGGCGGCGGAGATGTGGCCATTGGCCGGGCGCACGACGTACTTGATGCGCGGGTCCTGGCGGGCCGCCTCGGCGAGCTGCTTGCGCACGTGGGCCTGCGGTGAGGCGTCGTCGGCGATGCAGAGCTCCCAGTGGGGGTAGAGCTGGCCGCGGACGGAGTCGATCAGCTCGGTCAGGAACGACGCCGGCGTGTTGTACGCGGGGACGACGATGCTGATCTTCGGCCCCGTCTTGGCCAGCGCCGCGGCCTGCTTGGACAGGTAGGCGGAGAGGCGCGGCGTGAGCCGATTGTGATTGGTCCAGAGCGTGTAGGGATCCTGCTCCTGCCACGGCGTCGGCGGCGCGGCGGGCTTGGTGCCGCGGATCATCTTCTCGGCCAGCTTCCGGCGGGTGAGGCGCACCTCGCGCCAGAAGCCCGGCCAGCTCTCGACCTCGATGCCGCCGGCGGCGATGCCGCGCAGGAAGCCCCAGACGCAGCGCGCGAACTTGGTTTCCGCAAAGATCGCGATCGGGCCGGAGTTCTCGTCGATTTTGTTCAGGAAAAGCCGCTTCGACCGGAGGAGCTGGCGGGGGCCGTCGGGGTACTCGACAAAGATCTTGAGGCAGGCCGGGCTGAAGTTGGCCGGCCGCACGTCGACCAGGCCGTAGAAGGCCGAGCGGAGGGCCTGGGGAAAGTCCGGGTTGTGCCGGAGCACATCCTCGCGCTCCTTGCCCCAGATCAGGCGGTTCTCGTTCACCGCGCCGACGGTGGCGACGAGCCGGGCGACCGTCCGGCTCATGGAGAAGGCCCAGCCGCTCACCCGGAATTTCTCGTAGTGGGCGTTGACCCAGTCCTGCGGCAGGTCGAGGAACCCGACGAGGTCGTTCTCGGGCTTCATCTCGGTGGTCTGCACCGTGATCTCGCCGAGGACGCGGCGCGCCTCCCGCATCATCACGGCGTGCGGCTCAAAGTGGAAATGGCGGTAGAGGTAGTAGAGGCTCTCGGCCACCAGCTCCGTGCGCAGCACCGGGCGGGGCCGCCGCGCCGGCAGCTCGGTTCCGCTGGTCGTGATCTCGGTGCGGAGGAACTCGGCCCAGACGTTGCCGGGGCGCAGGGCCTCGAGCGTCAGCGTCCGGGCGCCCAGCCACGGCCGCACCGTCACCCGGAAACCCGACCGCCGGGCCACCAGGCCGCCCTTGAAGAACTCCTCCAGGTCCGGGCGGTCGAGGCCCATGATCCCATAGGTGATCACGCCGTCGAGCCGGGCCCGGATGTCCGTCAGTTCCTCGCCGTTCTTGGCGTAGACCCAGCCGCGGATGTCGATGGTCGGGCTCGAAACCTGCCAGCTGGCCGGCTGGTCAATGAATGAATGGAAGGCGTCGGGCTCGGACATCTCGCGAAGGTGAAACGGGTAGGAGAACGGTTCGCCCGGACCGGGTAAAGCCGGTTTTGTCGCGGCCTTACCTCAGGCGGACTTCGCTCCAGAATCCCCAGGTGAAGCTGATGTTGCCCTGGCGGCCGGGCATCGTCCGGAGGATCAGGCGGCCGGCGGCGCCGCGGGGGATTGCCACCGCCAGATGCTGGAAGCCCCGGTCGACGGGTTCGTCGCGGGGATTCAGGAATTTCTCGAAGAGGATCGTGCGGCCGCCGGTCGGGCTCATCAGCTCGACCTGGAACCTGATCCCCGCCGGGCCGGGGTGCTTCTGGTAGGCGTCGGGCAGCACGCCAAAGTCGGCGTCCAGCTGGCGCGCGCCGGGCGGCAGGTCGAAGATCACGTCGGTGGGCGAGTGGGCGTTGAAGACCCGGCGGCCCTCCATCATGCTGACCGCCACCCCGAACGGCACCACCACCTCGGTCGGCGCCGGCTGCATCATGTCGAACAGCGACCGATCGGGCAGCTGGCCGACCGAAAGCCGCTGGAGGCGCACGCCCGGGAGGTCGGAGTGGGACGCCGCCAGCGTGAACTCGTGGGCGTTGACGGCGGCCAGGGCGCGCGAGGCCTCGCCGGCGAGCCGCGGGGCGAGGTAGATCTCGGCGCGGTCCGACGTCAGGACCGGGCCCTCGCCCAGTTCCAGGGAGGACGCCAGCATTCGCAGGAACTCCCCGTACTGGCGCGCGTCGCCGTAGGCGACCAGCGCGGTGATCCGGCCCCGGGGCAGCCGGCCGACGACGGCGTTGCGGCGCTGGTGATCCTGCGTGAAGCGGTTGGCGACCATGATCACGCGCCGGTCGGCGAAATAGGGCACGACCGGGTTCCACTCGAGGCCGTAGATCAGGATGACATCGTCGGGCGCGGTCGTGGCGGCGAGCACGCGCGCCAGCTCGGGCGGCGATGGCCGGGCCGGGGCCTGGATGAGATTGTAGCTGTGGGTGAAGGCGCGGACCTCCCAGCCGAGGCAGGCGGCGATCACGAGCCACGTGAGCGCCGCCGGGATCGCCCGCTGGTCCAGCAGGCGCGACCAGCCGAGCGCCAGCAGCCCCAGCAGGAAGAGGCCGGTGGCATAGAAGTAGTAGTCGTGGACGAAGTAGAGATTCGCGAACAGGAGCGGGCCGGCCACGAAGCCGACCGCCAGCAGCAGGGCCACGCGCCCGGCGCTGCGGCCGGCGAAAACCGCCGACGCGGCGGCAGCGGCGACCAGGACGGGCGGCAGCACCGATTCGCCGGCGATGCCCACGATGCGCCACCAGTACGCGGGCGACAGGCGCTGCGCGAGCGTGCCGAACGTGAACTCGTGCAGCTCGCCGGAGACGAGGAAGGCCGCGAGCGGATTGGAGGCCTTGACCGCGTCGCTGTAGCGGACCCACGCCGTGCCGACGAGGACCGATGGAACCGTCGCGACCAGCCCGCGCACGAGGATCGCGCGCGCCGCCGCCCAGCGCGTCGCCGCCGTCGGACCGGCGGCCGCCATGCGCCAGAGCGTGTAGGCCGCGGCGACCACCAGGAACACCGCGTAGGTCGTGACCTTCGCGAGCCCCGCGCCCGTGCCCAGCAGGAGGGCGGCCGCGAGCCAGCCGCGGTGCCCGCGGTCGACGGCGCGCACGTAGGCGAGGAGGAACCACGCGCCGAGGCACAGCGCGGTGGACTCGATCATCACGGCGCGGGAATAGAACAGGTACAGCGGCGAGACCAGGATCGCGGCCAGCCACAGCCAGCGCCGATGCGGCGGCTGGGGCAGGTCGCGCAGCAGCATGAACAGCGCGGGCAGGGCCAGGTAGAAAAACGCGAGCGACGTCAGGCGGCACGCCGGGTCGACCGGCAGGCCGGAGACCCGGGCGACTCCCGCGGCGACGGTTTGGAACACCGGGAACTCCATCGGCGCCGACCACGGCGGGCCGAACAGCGGCAGCGGGTAGGCGAGCGACCAGCCGTCGCGCAGCAGGTACTCGACCGTCATCGCGGTCTGCGCCTGCCGGAATTCGTGGCCCTCGAGGATGTTGTTCCGCCACCCGTGGCTGGAGAACCACACGTTGAGCGCGGCGCACACCGCGAAGGCGGCGAGGCAGAGCCGGCGCTCGAGGTGCGACGAGGCCGTCATTTGAGCTCGATCCTGCCCCAGTACGCCCAGCCGCAGGCAATGCTGTTGGTCGGCCCCGGAAGTGTGCGGAGCGAGAGGTGCCCGGCGGCCTTCTCCGGCAGCGTGACGTGTAGGGTCTTCTCGCCGCGGTCACCCGGGACCCGGCTCGGGCTCAGGTACGTGCTGTAAATCGTCCGCCGCGAACCGTCGGGCGAATAGAGCTCCACCCGAAACTCGACGCCCTCGGTCGCGTTGGTCCCGGTGTAGGCCGCGGGAAAGATGCCGAACTCGGCGTCGAGGGTGGTGGCGCCGTCCGGCACCTCGAACAGCAGGTCGGTTGGGACGTGCGCCGAGAACACCTGGCGGCCGTTCAGCGGATAGGCGTTGGGCTCGAACGGATGGAGGATCGTCACCGGCCGGGGCGTCATCATCGCCGTCGTGCCCGGGTCGGGCAGCTGGCTGACCGCGTAGCGGGTCCGCGGGATGCCGGCGACGGCCTCCTCGCTAAGCGCGAAATGGAACGCCTCAAGCGGCAGCGTCTCGAGCCGCGACCGGAGCGCGGCGATGCGACGCTCCGCGAGGAAGACGATGGTGTCCGGGCTGACCAGCGCCGCGGTCTCCTGCAGCTGCAGGCGCTCGATGAGCGGCTTAAAGTAGGCCGGGTAGCCGCGCATGTTGCCCGTCACGACGACGGCCGTGACTTGGTTGGGCGGCATGCGCCGCAGGACGTTGTCGATCGCGGCGCTGTTGGTGGTCAGGACGTCGGTGACCATCACGGTGCGCCGGTGGGCGTAGTAGGCGATGTCGGAGGTCCAGTCCTCGCCGAACACGAGGATGACGTCCTCGGGCGCGGTGGCCGCGGCGAGGGCGACGGCGAGCTCCGGGGGCCGTGAGCGCAGCGAGTGCAGCTGCGAGGGCAGGTAGGCGTAGGCGTAAGACCCGAACTGCGCGGCGAGGGACAGGCCGATGACGGACCACTTGGCCGCGGCATTGATGCCGGTCACATCCAGCAGCTGGCTCCACGCGACGGCGACCGCGCCGAGGAGGAAGACGCCGGACGCGTAGAAGTAGTAGTCGTGGACGTGGTAGAGGTTCGCGAAGATCAGCGGGCCCGCGAGGAACCCGGCCAGCAGCAGGAGGGCCCGCCGCCGCGCGCCGCCGAGCAGGAGGCCGAAGATCAGGACCAGGTGGAGGCTGAGCAGGGGCGTGACGGACTGGGAGGTGTGGTCCAGCAGCCGGCTCCAGAACTCGCCGGTGAAGCGCAGGCTGAGATGGCCGAAGTTGAACGACTGCATGGGGCCCGAGGCGAGGAATGCCGAGAGCGGGTTCGAGGCCTTGACGCCGTCCGAGAAGCGGACCCAGGCGTAGCCGACGGCGACGCCGGGGACCGTGGCCGCGAGGCCGCGGAAGCCGGTGGCCAGGACCCCGGCCCAGCGGCGGTCCGTGCGGAACTCCCCGACCAGCCGCGCGACCGTGTAGATCGCGCCGAGGGCAAGGAACACGATGAGGGTCGTGACCTTGGTGAGGGCGGCGACGACGCAGCAGGCGGCCGCGAACGCGAGCCAGCGCCAGGCACCCGGCGCGAGGCCGCGCACGTAGGCGTAGAGGAACCACAGCGCGGCGCAGAGCGCGGTGGACTCGATCATGAAGGCCCGCGAGTAATACAGGTAGACCGGTGAAAGCAGGACCAGGCCGCCGGCCAGCCAGCGACGCCCGGGAGGCAGTCCCAGTAATCCGGCCAGGCCGATGACCGCGGGCAGCGCGAGGTACAGGAACCCGAGCGCGACGACCCGGCCGGTCACCTCCAGCGGCAGGCCGGTCACCTTGGCCGCCGTGGCCACGCACAGCTGGTAGGTGGGAAACTCCATCGGGGCCGACCAGGGCGGACCGAAGAGCGGCGTCGGATACGCGAGGCTGAAGCCCTCTTCCTGCAGCGAGCGCGCCGTCAGGGCGGTCTGCACCTGGCGGAACCGATGGATCTCCAGGAGCGAATGCCGCAGCCCGATGGCCGACATCGCCAGGTTGAGGACGAGGCAGGCGACAAACAGGCCAAGGCACGCAAGATGTTCGGGGGAACGCCGGGGCATGATCACGCGAATGACAATTTACCCGAGCGTTACCATCCCCTCACCGGCCCACAAGTCCGCGTTTGCCGTCGCGGCGCGCCCGGTGGAGCCCCGCGCCCTCACCGGATCGTCACGTCGCCCCAGTACGCCCAGTCGTAGCTGGCATTGCCCGCCGGCCCCGGCAGCGCGCGGAAGATGAGCTCGCCGGTGACATCCGCGGGCAGGGTGAGGTCGAGCGGACGCGGCCCGCGGTCGCCCAGGGTCCAACGCGGATTGAGCAGCCGCCGGAAGAGTTCGCGCTGGGTCCCGTCGGCCCGGCGCTCGACCACCACGAATTCGACGCCGTCGGTGGCGTGCGCGGGGTCGGCATAGGCGCCCTCGACAATGCCGAAGACGGCGGTGACACGCTTGGCGCCGGCCGGGGGCACCATCGCAAACTCGGTCGTCGCCGGGGTGTTCAGCACCTCGCGATTGTCCACCAGCGAGGTGGTGAAGTCCTGGTCGGCGGTCGCGCGGACCGGGCGGGGCGAGAAGCGCTCGAACGCCCGGTGCCGCGCGATGGCGCGCGCCAGGATCGTGTGCGGGCCCTGGTCGGGGTACACTTCGATGGAGAGGGTGAAGGGCGGGTGCTGGTCGGGATCGTAGGCGTCGCGCACCGCCGCCTGGCGCTCCTGCGGGACCCACACGCCGACGTCGAAGCGGTTGGAGAGGAGGGGGCGCGGCCCGAGGTCGAGGGACGGCATGGCCTGGCTGACGAAGCCGCCGTCGAGCCAGAGGGCGCCGGCGATGACGACGGCACCGACGTTGGCGCGGTCGAGCCGAGCGATGCTCCGGCGCACGGACGCGGGGTCGTTCTCGCGGCCCTTCAGGATCATCAGCGACGGGCGCTTCGCGTAGTACGGCACGAAGGGGTCCCAGTCGTAGCCCACCACGACGACCAGGTCGTCCGGCCGCGTGACGGCCTGGAGCACGCCGCACACCGGCGGCGGCGGCGTGTTGGTCCGCTGCTCATGGCGGAACGTGCGGGCGTAGGCGTTTACCTGGAGCCCGAGCACGACGAGCACGAAGAGCGCCTTGGCGCCCGCGGCCAGGCCGGGTTGCTCCAGCAGTTCGACGAGGAAGAGGCCGAGCGCGGCGGCCAGGAACAGGCCGCTCGGGTAGAAGTAGTAGTCGTGGACGAAGTAGAGGTTGGAGAAGATGAGCTGCCCGGAGAGGAACGCGGCGAGGCAGCCGGTGACGAGCCACCGGTAGCGCCCGCGTAGCCAGCAGTAGTAAAGGGCCACGAGCGCGATGCCGGCCTCGCTCAGGATCGGGCCCGACCAGACGTCGAACGTCCGCACCCAGAAGCCCGGCGACAGACGCAGCGCGAGGTCGCCAAACGTCCAGTACCCGAAGACCGAGCTCATGAAGCTCGCCTCGGGATTGTGGTGCCGCACCGCAGCCGCGTGGAGCGTCCACACGGTGGTCGCGATCACCGGCACCAGCGTGGCCAGGCCGGCCCGCCACCACAGCGTCCAGGCCGCCGGCCGGCCCGGGGCGCGCCAGGCCCGGAGCATCAGGAGCAGCGCGGCGACCAGGAAGACCACGAAGGACGTGACCTTCACCAGGCCGGCCAGCGCGCCGCAGACCGCTGCGGCCAGCCCTGATATTGGCCGGGGTCGCTCGAGAAAGTGGTCGAACGCCAGCAGGTACCAGAGGCTGAACGTCAGGGCCGTCGACTCGATGAGGAAGTGCCGCGAGAAGAAGATGTACAGCGGGCTCAGGAGCCACACCGCGAGCACGAGGAGACGGTGGGTGGACGGCACCCGCATCCGTCCGAGGAGGAGGTAGCCGGCGGGCAGGCCGGCGAGGAAGAACGCCCAACTCACGAGCCGGCCGGCGAAGTCGAGGTCGAGGCCGGTGCCCCGGACCAGCGCGGCGACCGCGGCCTGGTACAGCGGGAACTCGAGCGGGATCTCGTACGGCGGCCCGAGCACCGGCGTGCGGTAGTCGAGCGACAGGCCGTCGCGGAGGTAGAACAGCGACGTGATGGCGGTCTGGACCGGGCGGAACCCGTGGTCGCCGAGCAGCGAGTGATGGAGCCCGACGGCGCCGAGGCCGAGGTGCAGCGCCAGCGCGGCGAGGAAGACCGCGACGCAGAAACGGCCGAGGGACGGCGACGGGGAGGGAGGGTTCAAAGGCGGGGAGGCGGGGCGATGCGGCTCAGCGCGCCTCCGCGGCGCGCCGGATGCCCTCGGCGAGACTGACGGTGGGGCGCCAGTCGACCGCGGCGCGGAGCTTGGCGTTGTCGAGAAGGCTGTCGTGGACGTCCCACGCGTTGGCCGGGACGTGCTGGATGCGGATCTTCCGGCCGACGGTGGCCTCGACCAAGCCGATCACCTCGTTGACCGTGTGCGACTCGCCGCAGCTGACATTGAAGACGCCGCGCGGCCGGACGCGGACCACCTGCTCGAGGGCGCCGGTGAAGTCGGAATGGTAGAGGAAGTCCTTGCGCGCGGTGCCGTCGCCCCAGACCGAGAATGGCGCGCCGGTGCGGGCGCTGTTGAGGAGGAAGGGTACGATGCCCTGCGGCTTGTGCGTGGGCACCGCGAAGCCGTACGGGTTGGAAATCCGGAGGATCGTGTAGGTGAGCCCGTGGCGCTGGCCGTATTCCTCGACGAGGCGCTCGGCGGCGAGCTTGGCGTGGCCGTACCAGCCGATGGGCGCGCACGGGTCGTCCTCGCGGCTCGGGCGCCCGCCGCGGGCATTGCCGTACACGGTGCCGCCCGAGGAGAAGAACACGAAGTGCAGGCGGTCCCGGTTCGGCGACGAGCTCACCGTCTTCAGCACCTTGCTCAGTAGCGGTAGATCCTGCTCCCACTCGAGGCCGACATGGCGCTCCGAGCTCAGCGGCACGGTGCTCCACGCGAGGTGCAGGATCGTGTCCGCCTCGTCGGCGAGGTTGTTGACGAACAGATTCTCCAGCCCGAGGTGGTGCTCGCCCTCCGAGCGCGAGAGGCTGATGACCTGGGCGCCGCGGCTGGTGAGGTGCTGGTACGTGACGCCGGCAAGCCGGCTGCGGCCGCCGGTCAGCAGGATGCGTTGGGTCAGGGGCGCGGCGTCCATCGGGCGAGGCTCACGACGATGCGACCGCCGCCAGCGGGGTCAAGGAGCGGTAGAACGCCGCCAGCTCGCGCGCGCTGCGCGGCCACGAGAAGTGCTCGGCGGCGAAGGCCAGCGCGCCGCGCGAGAGTCGCGCGACCCGCTCCGGGTCGGCGTGGAGCGCGGCGATGGCGTCGGCGATCGCGGCCGCGTCCGCCTGCGGCAGGACGCAGGCGTGCTCGCCGTCGCGCACCAGGCTGCCGAGGTTGGTGCGCGGCAGGATCACCGGGCGGCCGATCGCGAAGAACTCCGGCAGCTTCGACGGGAAGCGGTAGTTGTTGAAGGCGTCGGCGAGCCCCGGCTGCACGAAGTAGTCCGCCAGCGCCATCAGGGCCGGCAGGTGCTTGGCACGGCCGACGTGACCCAAGTGCACCAGGTAGGGACGGATCCAGTCGTCGCCCTCCGGCAGGAAATCCGGGAAGTCGCGCCCGGTCCGGATGAGCTGCGTCGGCAGTCCACGCGCGTTGAGGAGCACCACCGCCTCGTAGAGGCTGCGGACCTCGGCCGCATTCGAGGTGTGCACGTTGCCGTGGTAGAAGAGCACGATGTCGCGCGGGCCGAAGCCCAGCGCGGCGCGGAGGCGGTCGTCGCGGGCCCGTGGCGTGAAGTAACGCTCGTCGGCGGCCGGCCAGATCACGGTGCTGGGGACCCCGGCCGGCAGGTGTTCGCGGAGGCGCTCGACGATCACGGTGATGCCGCGCGCCGCGCGCAGGAACTCCGCCGCGCGGCGGGGATGGGACAGGACCTCGGGCACGAGCGCGTCGAGCTCGGCGTCCGGCAGGGCCGCGAGCTCGGCGAACGGCCGGCCGACGCGCGTCTCGAGGATCTCCTGTTCGTTGTCCTCGAGGTGCACGAACACGTCGCTGCCGTAGGTGTCGACGACCCGGCCGCAGAACTTCCGGACGTTCTCGCGCGAGGTCCAGGCATGGACGAGGCAGGGCCCGCGTCCGTCCTTGAAGTAGGCCGGCAGGTGCGGGAGCTCGTCAAAATGGAGCGCCATGAACCGGGCGCGGGGCAGGGCGCCGAGGGTCTCCTTGTGGGACGGCACGGCGACGACGCAGTCGTAGCCGGCGGCGATGAGCTCGTTGGCGAGGCTGGCGACGTGGAGGGCGCTGTTGGCGGAGAAATCGCCGTACAGGGCGAACAGGATGTTGCGGTCGCCGACCGGCCGGCGGCCGGCGCCGGCGAGCCGCGCGACCTCGGCGTCGCTGAGCGTCGGCTGCGCCCACGCGAGCGTGGAAAGGTCGCGGATGGGCGACGGCGGCGGCGGCTTGGGGATCCAGCCCTGCTCGATCGCGACGCGATGGGAGGACGTGACGAAATAGATGCGCCCGCAGGCCGTGGTGGCGCGGATCTTCACCGGGCCGGACCCGCGCGGCAGGTTCTCGGTCGTGATGAAGCCGGAGCGGGCGGCGGCGGGATGGTCGGGGAACCGAGCGGCGACATCGGGGCGCGCGACGCCGTACTCGCAGGGCACCTCGACGTTGCCGAACTGGAGGACGATCTCGCGGACGTCGAACTCGGGATGGAAGCACCAGCCCTCGATGCGGGCGGGCCGGGTGATCACCTGCTCCGCGGGCGGCTTCTCGATGGCGCCCAGAATCGGATGGGAGCTCACCGGCACGGCGAGCGGTCGGACGCGATGCCAGTCCGCGCCGTCGGCCGAGACCTCGAGCCAGCCCTCGTAGAAGCCGAACGGCAGGTAGCAGATGAACTTGAAGCCGCTCCCGGCGGCGGCGGCTTCGCCGGGGAACGCGGCCGCGACATCGGATCGAGTGATCCGCTCGACCGGCGTGAAGGTGCGCTCACCGAAGCAGACCCGCACCTCGTTCGGCGCGGCGGAGCCGGGGAGGAACGCCCAGCCGATCAGCTGGAAATAGTTCTGGGTCGGCTGGAACGGGTGGATCGTCTCCAGGCTGTGGAGCGGGGCCGGCGTGGCGACGGCGCTCATGAGCCCGGGGCCCGCGCCTGGCGCAGCGCTTCCTGCGCGTGGGTGAGATCGCGGAGGTAATTGCCGGCCATCGCGTGCGCCGCGCCGAGCTCGCGGTTCGCCGTGTCGAGCTTCTGCACGAGGTCCTGGATGATGCGGTCACGGTCGGCGATTCCGGTCTGCGCTGCGGCCAGCTCGGCCCGGAGGCCGGCGAGCCGCTCGTTGAGGACGCGGTCCAGCTCGACGATGTAGTTGATCTTCCCCTCGAGCGCGTGCTCGGCCTGGCCGAGGATCGAGACGGCGTCGGCCTTGTCGGTCTCCTTCTGGAGGACCGTGTCCTGCAGTTCGAGCACCGTGATCTGCGAGCGGATCAGCTCGCCGCGGATCTCCTGGATCAGCCGGGTCTGCTCCGCGAGCGCGCGCTCGAGCGCGGCCGGGTCGGACGGGGCGGGGCGGGAGGAAGACGCGGCGGAGCTCATCGCAGTCTCAAGGAGTGACCGAGACCGCCGGGGGTGTGAAGCCATTTTCCCGCGGTGGGCGCCCGTCGCCGGGCTCAGCGCGACCGGAGGCCGAGGCGCCAGAGCGCGGCCTGCCAGGCGCTGCGGCGGAGGTAGGCGAGCAGGCGCGGGTGGCTCTCGATCTCCTCGTGGGTGAGCGAGCGGCCGAGGGCCTGGAGCCGCAAGCGGTCGATCTCGGCGTGGCCGACGGACTCCATGCGGGCGGAGGTCTTCTGATCCGGATGGACCCGGAAGCACGCGAGGAAATAGGGCAGCCGCACGATCCGCGCCCCGGCCGCCTGGAAGCGCAACAGGAGGTCCCAGTCGAGCGCGAACTGGAATTCGGGATTGATGCCGCCGACCCGGTCCCAGATGCGCCGCCGCCAGAACAGCGCCTCCTGCGGCACGAAGTCATTCAGGCGCAGCATCTCGTCGTCGTGCGGCGGGAGGAACCACCGGCCGACCTCGCGCGACCGCTCGTCGATCAGGATGCGCTGGCCGTAGACGACGTCGACGTCGGGGTGGCGCGCGAAATAGTCGGCGACGAACTCCAGTGCGCCCGGGAGAAGGGTATCGTCGGAGTTCAGCCAGCCCATGAAGTCCTCCGGCTGGCCGCGGGTGCGGGCGAAGGCGCGCGCGATCGCGTCGGCCTGACCGCGGTCCGGGGCGGATTCCCAGCTCGCGAGGCGGCCGGCCCGCTGGCGGATCACCTCGACGCTGCCGTCGGTCGAGGCGCCGTCCTGGACGTGGTAATCGACGCGCACTCCGGTCTGCCCGAGGACCGAGTCCATCGTCTCGGGCAGGAAAGCCGCCTGGTTGTACGACGGCGTGACGATGCACGCGGCCGGGCGGGCGGCGGGGGCGGAACGCGCGGGCGGGAAGCGCTCAGGCGCGAGCGGCCGCGGGGCGTGGGTGGGGCGGACGGCGAACTGGAAATCGAGCAGGTCGCGGTGGGGCCGGCGGGTCAGCCAGATCGGCCACCAGCGGCGGGGCACGCGGATCTCCAGCTCCTGGGCGAGGTGCCACTGCCCGGAGGTGTCGCGGAACTCGAGGCGGGCCTGGTGGCGGCCGGGCGGGAGGATGGTCCAGACCTCGAAGCCGTTGCCGTCCGTGGGCGCGGCGGGAAACGCGGCCCGCACGTCGGGGCGGGGCAGCGCGGCGCGGCCGTAGCATTCGAGGCCCGCGGCGAGCAGGCGGACGCCGGTGAACGGGACCGACGGGAGGAAGCACCAGCCGCGGAGCCGCAACGCGCGCGACGGCAGGCGGAGGCTGGCGGGGGCTTCGATGTGGATCTCGGGACGCACGCGGGTCCCTGGCGCCGCGGTCGGCGCGAGGTCAGAGCTTGTAGCCGGCGTCGGTGGAGTCCTTCACGAAGGTCTTCACCGTGTCCAAGGACAGCGCCTCGGCCGAGATGCCCAGCTGCTTCACGGCCTTGTTGATGATGTCGTGCGGCACGGTGATGATCTTGCAGCCGCAGTCCTGGGCCTGGAAAATGTTGAGGACCTCGCGCGTGCTCGCCCAGAGCAGCTCGGCCTTGGGCTGCTCCTCGAGCAACGGCACGCAGGCGCGGACCATCGGCATCGGGTCGACGCCGGAGTCGGCGATGCGGCCGGCGAACACGGACACGACCGACGGCACGGCGGGGTTGAGCGCGGCGGCGACGCCGGCGACCTGCTTGAGGGTGAACAGCGCGGTGACGTTCAGCTTCACGCCTTCCTGACCGAGGTCGCGGATGAGCGGCAGCGAGGATTCGCCCTTCGAGTTCGTGATCGGGATCTTGACGTAGACGTTCGCGCCCCAGGACTTGATCTTCGCGGCCTGGCGGCGCATCTCCGGGAACTCGTCGGAGAAGACCTCGAGCGAGATCGGCTTGGCGGTCACGGTCTGGAGGATGTCCTTGGCGAACGCCTCGTAGTCCTTGATCCCGGCCTTCTTCATCAGGCTCGGATTGGTGGTCAGACCCTTGATGTACGGCTTGGCGTAGAGGTCCAGGATGCCGGCCTTGTCGGCGCCGTCGGCGAAGATCTGGATCGAGAGCTCGGTAAGGGATTTCATGGCGAAAACGGAATGCCGAATAGAGGTTTTAGCGAATCTGCTCCGCAAGGATAATCCGGGCGGCGGCGGGAAAGTCGCCCGCGGTATGGTCGGGGCGGGCGCGGAGCTCCTCGGCGTAACCGAAATCGAGGAACACCGTGCGCACGCCGGCCCGCTGGCCGCAGTCGATGTCGCGCCAGCGGTCGCCGACCATCCAGGAGCGCGTCAGGTCGAGCCCGAGGTCGCGCGCGGCGTCGAGCAGCATGCCCGGCTCGGGCTTGCGCCGGCGGTCGTCGGGATGCGTCCGCCCCTGGCCCGGGGCGTAGCAGACCTCGATGCGCTCAATCTCGGGGATGAGCGCGCGCAGCCTGGCGTGTATCGCCTCGACCGCAGTCTGGGCGAGCGTGCCGCGGCCGACATCCGGCTGGTTGGTGGCCACGACGAGGACGTAGCCCGCGGCGTGGAGCGCGCGGCAGGCCGCGGCGACGCCGTCGAACAGCGCGAACTCCGCGACCGAGGACGGCGGGTACGGCCGGCCGTCGCGGATCACCGGCCGGTTGAGCGTGCCGTCGCGGTCGAGGAAGACCGCGCGGCGGCCCGAGGGATGCGGATGCGCGGGCGGGGACACGGGCCTAGACGAACTTCAGCTTGCGCGCGGCGAAGAGCACCATGCGCAGCAGCAGCCAGCCGTGGCGCCAGCGCTGGATGTTGGTGGTGCCGTAGGTGCGCTCGCGGTAGCGGATCGGCACGTCGGCGATCTTCAGGTTCAGCTTGGCCGCGCCGAAGAGCAGGTCGAAGTCGCCGAACGGGTCGAAGTCGCCGAAGTAGGACCGGTTGCGGGCGATCTCCTCGTAGTGTGCGCGGGAGAGGACCTTGGTCCCGCAGAGCGTGTCCTTGACGGGCTGGCCGAGGAGCCAGGTGAAGATCAGGCCGAAACTCTTGTTCGCGCAGAGATTGAGGAACTGCATCGCCTTTTCCTCCATCGGGTACACCAGCCGGACACCGTTCGCGAACTCGGCCCGGCCGCTGGCGATCACGTCGTAGAACTTCGGGAGCTCCTCGGGCGGCATGGTGAGGTCGGCGTCGAGGATCATGAGGATCTCGCCGGACGCCGCCGCGAACCCCAGGCGCACCGCGTCGCCCTTGCCGCGGCCCGTCTGCTGCATGATCCGGATGCGGCGCTGCGGGTACTCGCGCTCCACGCGCTGGATCTCGTCCCAGGTGCGGTCCTTGGAGTGGCCCTCGACGAAGATGAGCTCGGTGCCGGCGCCGAGCTCCGGGGTCCGCCGGACGGCGGCCTCGATGTTGCCGGCCTCGTTGCGGGCGGGGATGATCACCGAGACGGTGCGCGGCGAGGCGGCGGCCCGGACGGGCCGCGCGATGATGAAGACCGTGAGGCAGAACCACTGGGCGAGCGGCGCGATCCAGCGGTTGACGAGCGGGGCGAGGAGCGGCACCCGCACGGGGAGCAGCAGGCGGCCGTCGCGGCTGATCGCCTCCCAGCCGGCCAGCCGGAGGAGGTTGAACACGTCGGACGACGCGAGCCAGCTGTTCTCCGGCTGGGCCGACTTGAGCCCGAGCCAGCGGGCCAGGGTCAGGGCCGGGCGCCAGAGCGAGTTCTGGAAATTGACGATGAGGCGCGTGCCGGCGTGCGACACCCGCTGCAGGCGTTCCAGCAGCTGCTGGACGTCGGCCGCGAGGTTGAGCGTGTCCGAGAGGATGATGACGTCGTACTGGCCCGGCAGGTCGAGCTGCTCGCCGGCCTGGACGTGGAACTCGCCGTCGGGGAGGCGCTGGCGCGCGGCGGCGATCTGGGCGGCGGAGAGGTCGACTCCGGTCCGGCGCTGCGCGTGGAGCCGCGCGAGCAGTTCGCCGGAGCCGCAGCCGATCTCAAGCACGCTCGCGTCGGCGGGGATGAGCAAGTTGTAGTAATGGGCCAGCAGGCTCCGGTAGCCGCGCGCGCCCCAGCGGGGCGTGGTGGGGGCGCTGTCGTAGTACGCGCGGACGCGCTCGAGGTGGCGGGCGGTGAGCTCGGGCAGGGGCCGGGACATCGGGTCGCGGGGGCTCGGCTAGGCGCGGGCGGGACCGACGCTTTCCCACTTGGTCGGATTCGCCTTGAGGTCGGGGTGGGAGACCCAGAGGTGCCAGACCACGGCCTGGAAGGCCTCGCTGTGGGGCGTCACGTTGGCGGGATTCACCGTCGGCACGACGACGCAGGCATCGGCCACCTGCGCGGTGTAGCCGCCGTCCTTGCCGACGATGCCGAGGACGCGGGCGCCGACCTGCTTGGCGAGCTGGAGGGCGGTGACGAGATTGGGCGAGATGTTGCGCTCGAGGCTGCCGCCGCCGACGGAAAGGACGAGCACGGCGTCACGGGCGGCGAGACGCGACCCGCGCAGCCACTCGGCGAACACGCTGGCCCAGCCCTCGTCGTTGGTGCGGGCGGTGAGCTCGGAGACGTTGTCGGTCGGGGCGTAGGCCTCGAGTCCCGCGATCTTCCGGAAATCATTCACCGCGTGCGACGCGTTGGCCGCGCTGCCGCCGACGCCGAGCACGAACAGGCGGCCGCCGCGGGCCCGCAGCGCGACGAGTTCCCGCACGCCCTTCTCCAGGTCGTCGACGTTCAGCCGGGCCACGATCTCGCTGGTCTCCCGCAGGTGCTGTTGGGAATACGACATGGGGGCAGGGAAGGGAGAAAACGCGAAAGACGAAAGGAGAAAGGAGAGGCGGTTTTTTTGGAAATTGGGAAAGCGGGAAATTGGGAAAGTGGGAAACTGGTATGGCGGGCTTGGGACGGGACTCAGCGGCGGAGGAGGGTGTTGAGTTCCTCGAGGCCCGCCGGGGAGCCGATCTCGTAGAAGCGCTCGTGGATCTCGTGGCCGGCGAGTTCGCCGCGCGCGAGCAGCGCCTGCTGGACGGCGGCGAGGTCGACGGGTTCGTCGCGCGGGAAGCCGTCGAAGGCCGAGGCGCGGAAGACGCCGAGGCCGTAATCAATGTGGTGCATCTCCGGCCGGCGCCGCTGCTTGTTATACTCGCGGATCGTCCCGTCCTCGAACCACACGTTGCTCGTGTCGTACCGGCCGCGGTTCTCATAGACGGTCATGAGCCCCTGCTTGCCGGACCGCAGGAAATGTTCGCCGACCGGCCGGTAGTCGATCGGCAGGTAGCTGTCGCCGTAGAGCACGTAGAACGCCTCACCCAGCCGAGGCAGGGCGCGGATGAGCGCGCCGCCGGTGCCGAGCAGCCGCGGACCGTCGAACGCGTACTCGATGTGCACGCCCCAGGCCGCGCCGTTGCCGTAGCGCTCGACGATCTGCTCGCCGAGGTGACCCACGCAGACGACGAGGTGCGTCAGCCCGGACTGCTTGAGCAGCCGGAGTTGGTGCGAGAAGAACGGCTCGCCCGCGACCTCCACCAGGAGCTTGGGAATCCGCTCCGTGATCGGCCGCAGCCGGGTGGCGAGGCCGCCGGCGAGGAGCGCGACTGGAAGGGGAGGGGGCATGGGCGCTCTGGAAATTGGGAAAGCGGGAAAGCGGGAAAGCGGGAAAGTGGGAAATTGGGAAAGCGGGAAAGCGGGAAAGTGGGAAAGTGGGAAACTGGAAAGGCGGGGAACTGGAGAAGCGGGGGCGGGTTAGTGGCCTTTTGCTTTACGGTTGATGGTGGTGAAGATGGCGAGCAGTTGATTGGCCTCGTCGGCGAGTTGAGCGGTCCGGGCGGCCGGTCCGAACTCGGCGCGGCGGCACACCTCGATCCAGTAGACGGTCTCGGACGCTTCTTTCTGTGACAATGCTGTTTTGTGCACGAAGTCGGCCCGGGATTCGGCGCGATTTGCCTCGCGGTAATTTGCGCCGATCGAGGCTGCCGCGCGCAGCATCTGCCGTCCAATCACCGCCGCTGGCTCGGTGCGGGATAGCAATCCTACAAACGCCACGACCTCGACGGTGAATCTCAGCGTGCGCTCCTCAAGTTCTGCTCCGATCCGTTTTGGTTGAGTCTCTGGGTTCTGCATCCCCGCTTCGACTCACCCAGCACTACGAAGTTTCCATCACAGCCCATTCGCCAATCACTCGCTCCATTCCCTCACCCGCACTCCCAGTTTCCCGCATTCCCAATTTCCCGCTTTCCCAATTTTCTGCGCCTCAGTTCTGGGCAACGACCTTGGTGCCCTCGAAGTCGAACCGGAACCGGACTTCCTGGAGGCCCTGCTCGCGCATGGCGTGGCGGAGTTTCTGTTTGTCCGAGGCGTAGAACATGAGGAAGCCGCCGCCGCCGGCGCCGATCAGTTTGCCGCCGAGCGCGCCGTTCGACATCGCGTACTCGTACCACTGGTTGATGCGCTCGTTGCTCATGCCGGCGCTGCGGGACTTCTTGCGCTGCCAGTGGATGTCCATGAGGTGGGCGAATTCCTCGAGATTGCCCGCCTCGAGCTCCTTGAGCGACAGCCGCCCGAGTTCCTTCGTGTAGTGGAGATTCTCGAGCATCGCGGCGTCGTTCTGCCGGGAGCGGACATCCTGGTCCTTGAGAATGGTCGAGGCGCTCCGGCTGTAGCCCGTGAAGAAGAGCAGGAGGTTGTCCTCGAGGTTGAACAGCGTCTCCTCGGAGATCGCGCACGGCCGGTACTCGACGCGCCCGTCGCGGTGGAACGTGAAGGCCGTGATCCCGCCGACGGCGGCGATGTACTGGTCCTGCTTGCCGATCGGCTCGCGGAGGCGCTCGAGCTCGATCTCGCACGCCTGCTCGGCGAGCTCGGCCGGAGAGATGAGGTTCTTCTTGGACGTGTGGAGGGCCTTCAGCAGGGCGGTCGTGAAACTGCCGCTGGAACCGAGGCCGGTGCCGCCCGGAATGTCCGCCATCGAGGTCAGCTCAAGATGCGGATCGGTCACCCCGACCAGCCGCAGCGCCTCGCGGATGATCGGGTGCTCGATCTGCTCGACCGACGAGACGCGCTCGAGCTTCGAGTACTTCACGATGATCTCCTGGGCGAAGGTGCGGTGCTGCGTGATGTAGACGTACTTGTCGATCGCCGCGGCAATCAGGAAGCCCTCGTGCTCGCGATAGTACGACGGCAGGTCGGTGCCGCCGCCGCCAAGGGAGATGCGCAGGGGAGAGCGGGTGATGATCATGTTTTTTGGGAAATCGGGAAATTGGGAAAGCGGGAAAGTGGGAAATTGGGGAGGCGGAGGGCGGCTAGAGGGCGGCGGTGTTGATGGCGTAGCCGCTGGAGCGGTAGATCTGTTCAACGATCTCGAGGGTGCGGATCGCCTCGGTCAGGCCGGGGGAGGGTTCGCGCCGGTCGCGGATGTCGGCGATGAACGCCTCGCACTCGAGCCGCCAGGACTCGTCGCCGGCGGGATACTCGTGCACCGTCGTCTCGGGCGGTCCCATCTGCGGCAGCATCCGGTAAAACGTGAGGCGCTCGGGACCGTAACTGCCGCCGAGGCCGTCGATCGCGATCTTCGCGTCGCGGCCGTAGATCTCGAGCGAGAACAGGTTCTTCCACTCGGTGCAGCTGACGTGGAGCCAGGCCGTCTGATTGCCCGCGGTCCGCAGCGAGAGGAAGGCGTTGTCGTCCACCTTCATGTCCCAGAACAGCGTCGACGCGTGGCCCTCGACCCGCGTGAAGTCGCCAAGGAACCAGCCGGCCAGGTCGATTAGGTGGACGCCCTGGTCGATCAACTCGCCGCCGCCGGACTGCGCGGGATCGGCCCGCCACTCGCGGTCATAGCCCTTGCGCCCGCCGTGGCCGTAGCGTCCCCGCAGGAACATCAGTGGGCCGAGCGCGCCGTCGTCGACGAGCTTCCGCGCCTGGCGGAGCGCGGGATGGAAGCGGTGGTTGTACCCGAGGCGAACCCGCACGCCCGCCGCGCGGGCGGCTGCCTGCAGGGTCGTCAGCTGGGCGGCGTTGAGGGCGCCGGGCTTCTCGATCAGCACATGTTTCCCGGCGCGGACCGCGGCCAGCGCGAGCGGCGCGAGGGAGGCGTTCAGGGTGGAGACAATGACGGCGTCGACCGCAGGGTCGGCCAGCGCGGCGCCCGGGTCGGTGAGGGCACGGCAGCCCGGGACGGTGGCGGCGAGTTCCTGCGCCCGGACCGGGTCCAGGTCACAGGCGTAGCGGAGGACCGCGGAGCCGAGCGCAGCGGCGCGCTTGCGCCCGATGAGCCCGCACCCGATGAGGGCGAAAATGGGTTGCTTGGGGGCCGGGCCGCTCATTGCGTGAAGCGAATGCTCAAGGCCAAGCTAACGGACCGCCCGACGCAAGTGAGGTTTGCGAGGTTTCTGGTGGTCGGCGGCACGGCCTATCTCGTGCAGGTGGCGACCATCAAGGCGTTCCTGGGATTCTTGGGCACCAATCTCGCCTTCACGGGCAGCTTCATCTGCTCGACCGCGACCCACTACACGCTGAACCGGCTCTGGGCGCTGCCCAGCACCCGCGTCGACGTCGGCCGGCAGTTTCGCGAATACCTGGGCGTGGCGGCGCTGAGCTACCTGATCAACTTCCTGCTCTTCCATCTCTGCGTCGATGGCTTCGGCATCAACCGCGTCTGGGCGACGGCCCTCGCGCTGCCGCCCTCGACCCTCGTGGTCTTTCTCCTGCTCAACTACCGCGTGTTCCGGCACAAGGACCTGTCGTGACCGTCGCCGGGTAGGAGCAAGAATCGGAATTGCGCCCGGCGTCCGCCTACTGGGGAGTGACGCGGCGCAACTGGTAATGCTCTGACCGGGCGAGCGCGTCGCGTTGACTGGCCAGCGTGGCCCACGGGTCCCAGGCGGCGCTCAGGAGCCGACCGCTGATGCCGTCGCTTGCGGGCGACAGCAGCCATTCGACGAGATCGAGCGCCTTCTCCAGCGGCGCCGCGCCAGCGGCGGCCTGCTGGCGGGCCGACTCCACCTCGGCGGAACCGGCCTGTTCGCCGGCCGCGATGATCTCGGCGGTGAGGCGCGTGTTGATCGCGCCCGGAGCGACGGCGTTGATGTCGAACGGCCGGGCGCGCTCCTCGGCGGCAATCGTCTCGACGAGGCGGACGACGGCGGTCTTGGCCGCGCCGTACGCGGAGAAATTGGGCCGGGCCTTGGTGGCGCCGCCGCCGGAGAAGCAGACGGCCTTGGCGCGACGGGGTGCGCGCTGGAGCAGCGGGGCGAGAGCGCGCAGCGCGTGATAGGTGCCGTCGAGATTGGCGCGCACGGCCGCGCCCCAAGCCACCGGATCGGCGGCGAGCGCCGGACCGATCGGGCCGTGCAGGGCGGCGCACGTGACGACGCCGTCGAGATGCGGCCAGTCCCGGCCCACTTCCTCGGCGAAATACCGCATCTGCTCCCAGCTCGCGACGTCGCAGCGTGAGGCGCGGAATCCCGGGTGTTTTGCCGCGAAGGACCGCTGGTCCGTCCGGGCCACGCCCCAGACCTGGTGGCCGTGGGCCAGGAGCCGCTCGGCCAGCGCGCGGCCGATGCCGGAGCTGGAACCCGTCACGACGATGTTCATGGCGGCAAGGGAAGCAGGAACGCCGTCGGCGTAAAGCCCGATGCGGGCGCCGACCTAGTGCCGCGACTCAAACACCCACGGGTTGGCCTGCAGCCAGCGGAGCGTGCGGAGGATGCCCTCGCGGATGGTGAGCTGGGCCTTCCAGCCGGTTGCGCGGACCTTGGCGGTGTCGAGATAGATGAACGGATTGTCGCCGATCCAGCCGCGGTCGCCACCGGTGAACTCGAGACGGGGCCGCAGGGCGAGGGCCTCGCAAATCCAGCCGATGGAGTCCTTGACCTGGCAGTACTCGGGTGCGCCGAGGTTGAAGATCTCAACGTGGTGCGGGGCCTTGGCGGCGAGGCCGGCGCGCATGACGTGGAGGATGGCCGCCACGCAGTCCTGCACGTACAGGTACGACTTGCGCTGGGTGCCGTCGCCGAGGACGCGCAGGTGGTCGGGATGCTGCACGAGCTGGCGGTAGAAATCGAAGACGTGTCCGTGCGTGTAGCGTTCGCCGAGGATGGAGACGAAGCGGAAGATGTAGCCCTCGAAGCCAAAACCCTCGCAGTAGGCTTGGATGAGTCCCTCGCCCGCGACCTTGGAGGCACCGTAGAGCGAAGTCTGGATGGGGAACGCGGCGTCCTCGGGGGTGGGGATCACCTTGGCCTCGCCGTAGACCGAGCCGGTCGAGGAGAACGCGATCCGGCGGATGCCGTTGGCGCGCATGGCCTCGAGCACATTGAACGTTGCGAGCGTGTTTTGGTGCAGGTCCTTTTGGGGATGCTCGGTGCCGAAGCGGACATCGGCGTTGGCGGCGAGGTGGAAGACGGTGTCGCACCCGGCCATGGCGCGGGTGAGGGCGGGCAGGTCGAGATTGTCGCCCTCGACGAGCCGGTAGCGCGGATGCCGGAGCGCCTCGGCGACGAAGGGCCGCTGGCCGGTCGAAAAGTTGTCCCAGCCGACGACGGCGACGCCGTCGGCGAGGAGCCGGTCGACCAGGTTGGAGGCGATGAAGCCGGCGGCGCCGGTGACAAAGACGGTGGTCATGGAAGGGAATCCGGCCGGCGCTCAGCGGGCCCGGGGGCGGAGCGCGAGGCCGATGCAGAGATTGCAGAACACCCAGGGGAGGCCGAGCGGGAAAAAGCTGCGCGCCTCGATGGTGAACCACGGCGCGAGCTCCTCGAAGATCTCATGCGGGAGATTGATGTGCTCCCGGCGGTAGAACTCCTCGTAGCCCCCGCCGAATCGCCGATTCCAGACGCGCTGGGCGGAGATGCGGCGCGCGAGGGAGTAGGCGGGGCTGCCCTCGGTGGGGATCACGATCAGGAACCGTCCGCGGGTCGGGTGGAGCAGGCGGTGCGCCTCGCGCAGGGTGGCGGGGAGGTTGGGCAGATGCTCGAGCACGTGGACGGCGAGGACCCGGTCGAAGTGGCCGTCGGGGAAATCGAGCCGCTGCTGGCAGTCGCCCACGACGGTCTGCACGCGCGGGAACCGGCGGCGGATCTCGGCGGCCATGTTCGCGCGGAACTCGTTGCAGTGATAGTTGGCCTCCTGCTCGGGCGTGAGGCGCTCATAGGCGAGGTGTTCCCCCAGGCCGGCGCCCAGCTCGAGCGTGGTACGGAAGCCCGGCGGCGAATGGCGTACGGGGAACAGGTGGTTGAACCGCTCGACCAGGCCGTAGCGCCGCGGCAGCACCTCGTGCCACAGCTTCATGAACTCGTCGCTTCGGCGCTGCTGCTCCGGCGTCAGCGGCGGCAGGACCTTGGGCCATTTCCCGGTCGGCGGCATGCCCTCAGCGCTCAAACCCCTCCGCCCGGTCCACGATGAACTTGGGCCGCGAACGGACCTCCTCGTAGATCCGGCCGATGTACTCGCCGAGGATGCCGACGCTGATCAGCTGGATGCCGCCGAGGAAGAGGATCAGGATGACCATCGTGGGATTGCCGAGCGGGAACGGGAAGCCGCAGAGCTTCATCACGAGGTAGGCCGCCGCGATCAGGAACGAGCAGACCGCGATGAGGAAGCCGAGCTGCGTGCTCAGCGTCAGCGCGTAGGTCGAGAAGCAGAAGATGCCGTTGAAGCCGATGCGCAGCGACCCGAAGAACCGGTTGTAGTTCGTCTCGCCCGCGTGCCGCGGGGGCCGGTCGAACGGGATCAGCACCTGGCGGAAGCCGACGATCGCCACCAGGCCGCGGAGGAAACCGTGGGACTCCTTGAGCCGCACGACCTCGCTCACGACGCGGCGGGACATCAGGCGAAAATCCCCGGTGTTCGGCGGGATCTGCACGTCGGCGATCTTGTTGATCACCTGGTAGCCCACGCGGGCCACGAGGCGCTTGAGCCACGGCTCGCCCGTGCGCTGGCGGCGCTGGGGGAGCACGACGTCGTAGCCCTCGCGCCACTTCGCGATCATCTGCGGGATCAGCTCCGGCGGGTCCTGGAGGTCGACGTCCATGACGATCACGGCGTCGCCGCGGGAATACTCCAGCCCGGCGAGGGTCGCCATCGGCTGGCCCACCCGGCGGGAGAACTTGAGCAGCTTGATGCGCGGGTCCTGGGCGCGGGCCTCCAGGATCAGCTCCTCGGTGCGGTCCGGCGACGGGTCCAGGGAGAAAATCAGCTCGTAGTCACTGGTGGAGGCCTCCAGCAGCTGCCGCACCCGCCGGAAAAACTCGGGCAGGTTCTTTTCCTCGCGGAAAACCGGGACTACAACGGAGAGGAGCATCGCTGGAGAGGGCTCGGGTCGCCTACGATCAGGTGACGGGAAACGCGGGCGAGGACAAGTCCACAACGGGCGGCCGGCGAGATTTGCGGGTTTTTGATGGAGGGATTTCCCAATTCGGTTGTCGCAAGATATGACGGTTGTCACCAACCTCCGCCTCCAGCCGTCTCTTATCACGCATGCCCGCCCATTCCGCGAGACCGCCGATTTTCGTCTACCAGATGGGCAAGGTCGGCTCCTGCTCGGTCCAGCACACGGTGGCCGCGGGCACGAACCAGCGCGTGGTGCACGGCCATTGCCTGCCGGAGATGGCGGAGTCGACGCGCCGGGAACTCGCCGAGGCGCTTGAGCGCGGCCAGACGATTCACGTCATTTCGCCGGTGCGCGACCCGATCTCGCGCAATGTCTCGGCCTTCTTCCAGAACTTCGAGCGCGACGTCGGGACGGCGGTCGCGACGCGCGACTGGTCGGTCGACGAGCTGCTGGCGCTGTTCCTGCAGCGCTACCCGCACCGGTCGTGCCTGCAGTGGTTCGACGAGGAATTCCGACCGCATTTCGGCCTCGATGTCTTCGACCGGCCGTTTGCCGTGGGACAGAAGTGGCAGGTCTATGAGCGCGGCCCGGTGCGGCTGCTGGTGTACCGGACGGACCTGGATCTCGGGGTGCAGCTGGGTGTGATTTCCTCGTTCCTTGGCCAGCGGCTCGAGCGCTGGGTGATGGCCAACTGCTCCGCCGACAAGTCCTACGGCCCGCTTTATCGCGAGTTCTGCCGTCAGGCGGTGCTGCCGGAAAGCTATCTCCAGGAGATGGGACACTCCCGGTATTTCCGCCATTTCTGGAGCGAGCCGGAGATCGCCGGGCATGTCCGGCGCTGGCGCAGCCAGCCGGGTCGCGACCTGGTCAAGCTGGCTTCGTGAAGGCGGCCAGGCTGTTCAGGCCGAACTGGAATTTCTGGTAGTCCGAGCAGGTAAAGCCGTGCTCGAGCGCCAGCGCCTCGAGGTCGGCCCGGCTGTAGTAGTGCTTGTGGTCGGCGATCTCCGGCGCGGAGATCACCTTCAGGCGGAACGCCAGGAACTCGAGCAGCGGACGGGAGGCCGGGGTCGGCGTCGTCAGGATCACCTGGCCGCCGGCGCGGAGGACCCGCCGGAACTCGCCCAGGAGGACGGCGCGCTGGTCGAACGGGATGTGCTCGATGACCGCCAGCAGCACGATCTTGTCGAAGGTGCCGTCCGCGAAGGGCAGGCGGTCCTTGAAGTGGAAGCCGAGGACCTCGAGGTTGGGCGCGGGCTTGGCATCGACGGCGTCGTAGTCGATGCCAACGCCGCGGGACACGAGGCCCTGGACCGAGCGCAGGAAAAACGCCTGATGCCCGCAGCCGAAGTCGAGGATCGCGTCGCCCGGGCTCACGTGCCGACGGACCTGGCGCAGGCGCCACCGGCAGATCAGCAGGTCGAACTGGTTGAAGTCCTTGGTGCCCACGGCGGCGGTCGGTGGGCTAGGACGAACCGGAGCGCTTGATGCGCTTGATGACGACCCGCTCGAGCTCGAGCAGGCGCTGGTTCACCGAGCTCAGCATCAGGCCCAGCGAGAGGCTCATGAAGCCGAGCAGCAGCGCCGACGAGGCGGCGACGGCGCTCGCCACGCTCTCGATGTGGCGGTCGTGGGCGAACTCCACCGCCGGCCGGAGTCCCGCCACGGCGGCGACCAGCAGCAGGACGATGAACAGCGAGCCGAAGAGGGTCAGGGGCTTGTAGGCCCGCAGCAGCAGGAACAGCCGCAGCAGCACGCGCAGGCCGTCGGGCACCGTGTTGAGCTTCGAGAAACTCCCGCTCGGGCGCTCGCCGTAGCGGGCCTCGATCTCGCGGATGACCAGCCCGCGGTAGAGCGTCTGCACCGTGAGCTCGGTCTCGACGTCGAAGCCCCGCGACGTGATCGGAATCGTCAGCGCGCAGTCGCGGCTGAAGGCGCGGTAACCGGAAAAGATGTCCGTGATGGCGGAGCCGAAGATCCGGTTGATGATCCCGCAGACGAGCTGGTTGCCCGCGACGTGGAAGCGCCGGAACGAGTTGTCGGCGTACTGGGAGAGGCGTGCCGCGACCATCATGTCGGCGTCGCCGGCGATGATCGGTGCGACCAGCTGGCGGACCACGCCGGCGTCGTAGGTGCCGTCGCCGTCGACCATGACGATGATGTCGGCGTCGATCAGCTCGAAGATCGTGGTGACGACGTGGCCCTTGCCCTGCTTCTTTTCGCGGATCACCGTCGCGCCGGCCGCCCGGGCGAACTCGGCGGTGCGGTCGGTGCAGTTGTTGTCGAACACGTACACGGCGGCCTCCGGCAGCTGCTGCCGGAAATCGGCCACGACGCGCGCGATCGTGTGCTCCTCCTGGTAGCAGGGGATGGCGACGGCGATGCTGGGGGCGTTCTCAGGCATGGGCGGGAGCGTGGAAGGTCAGGGCGCGACCGGCCCCAGCAAAGGGGCCATCAGGGGCGGCTGTCCACTGCGATCTGCAGGCGCCCGGCCCGGCTCATTCGGCCCGGACCAACACCAGCCGGTACCGCCGCGCGAGGGCCGCGAGGCGGGGCGCGCCGTCGAACACCCCGGCGATCAACAGGCAGGTCGCGAACGCCATCCCGGGGATCAGCTCGGGCAGCCGGTTGCAGTCGGCGAGGACCTCCGGGAAACGCCAGGCGAGTTCGTAGAGCACGATGACGTGCCAGAGGTAGATCTCGAGCGAGTAGCGGCCGAGCCAGGCGAAGGGCGGCAGCGACCACGTCCAGCCGAGCAGGATCCCGCCGGCCAGCACGGTGATGACCGCGAGGTTGTACGCCAGGATCTCCGGGCGGGCGTAGGCATAGTCGATCTTGCTGAGCTCGAAATGGGCGCCCACGACCTTCGGGTCGGTCAGGGTGTGCAGGTCCCACGCCAGCAGCCCGAGGGCCACGACGAGCGCCGCTCCGACCGCGAGGCGGGCGAAGCGGACGGACCAGCCCGCGGTCAGCTCGCGGAAGTGCAGGCCGAGGTAGAAATAGAAGAGCCAGAACAGCGGGTTGGGTCGGGCCCAGGTGTAGTAGTCGAGGACGTTCCGGTAGCACAGCACGCCAAGGACGACGTGCAGCAGCAGCGTCAGGACGCCGAGCGTGCGCACGCAGCCGGCCACGCTGGACCGTCCCGGCGCCATCCGCTCGAGCGCCGCGTGCAGCCACTGCGGGGCGGCGCGCAGGAGCGGCTGCAGGAAGTACAGCGCCACGATCAGTGGGATGAAATAGAGGGTCGGCTCGATGCCGGTCAGGATCAGTTTCTTCGCCAGCCAGACGGCCTGCGCCTGGAACGAGGGCAGCTCGCGCCAGGTGACGTACGAGTTGAGCAGGTAGAACGCCGCCAGGCTGGCCACCAGATACGGCCCACCGATGCGGGCGAGCCGGCGGCCGTAGTAGGCCCACAGCGTGTCGCCGGGGCGTTCCCTAGCCATGCCGGCGAGCAGGCCGGACAGGAAGATGAACAGGGGCACCGCGAAACTGAAAACCTGGTTGAGGAACAGCCCGACGTGAAACGCCGGTGTCCAGGCATGGTCGCTGGATGCGAAGCTGCCGCCGAAGTGGATGCAGGCCACGCCGAAGATCGCGCCGCCGCGGAGGAAATCGACGTACTGGTCGCGGGCCGGCGCCGCGGCGGTGGCGGTGGTGGGACCAGGGCTCATGGCGTCGAGAAACCCTCCAGGCGCAGGCTGCGGTAGATGTAGAAGAAGCCCTGTCCGGCCGGCGGCAGCGGGCTCCGCGACTTGGGCAGCGGCCGGTGCTCGAACCGGCCCTTCGTTTCATAGTGATTCTGGGCGCCGAGCTCCATCGAGGCGTGCTGCGACTCGAGGAAGGCCTTCACGTCCGGGTTCTGGTCGAGGTAGGCCTTCCAGTCCGGTGCGGCGTTGTCGGGGATGTCGGCCAGCTCGATCATGTTCGCGCCCGGGGCGGCGACGAGGTCGAACGCGATGTCGTGCCAGTTGGACTGCCCGTCGAGGCGGAATTCCTGGACCGTCCGCCCGTTGTGGACCAGCGCCAGCTGCGCGTGGTCGCGGACGTGGAGGCGGACGCTGATGGACACCCGGATCCGCTTGAGCTGCGCGTTGGCCGGGACGGTGATCCGGACCGTCGGCTTCTTCGCCCAGCGGAAGAGCGGCAAGTCCCACTTGAAATACGGGCCCTCGAACTCCGCGAGGCCGTCCTGCGGCAACGCGCGAGACTGGCTCGGCAGGATGAGCTCGGTCACGAACAGCGAGGAGCGGCTGGTCGGCTGGTCGCTCGTGACGGCCCGCTGCTTCACGCGGACCGGGAGCGAGCCGCGGGCGAGTTCGCGGCCGGTGTCGGCCTGCACGAGCAGGAGCGTGATGGCGGTGAAGGGCTGGGTGAGGCTGAAGCGGGCCTCGCCGGTGGCGCTGAAGGTGGCCAGCGGCAGCGTGCCGCCGCCGGGGAGCTCGGCGACCAAGCGGGCCACGGTGTGGTCCTCCGCATTCAGGCCGGAGAGCCGGACGGTGGTGTTCGCGAAGCGGTCGGGCTCGTTGCGGCGGTAGTACAGCGAGACGAGCAGGTTTCGGTTCACGTCGTCGGCGGGCTTCGTTCCCGGCTGGGCGGGCAGGCCGTAGTAGTCGTTCGCGTCGACGTCGTCGCCGATGGTGCCGAGGTAGCGCACACCGGCGGTGGGCTTGCCGGGGAAGGCCACGAGGGTGTGGCAGGCGCCGTTGGTGATGTTGCTGAAGACCGCGTCGCGGGTGTACGACCAGTGCGAGAAGACGTTGTAGCTGTCGGGGTCGACCCGCCGGTGCGACGAGATGCGCTGGTGGCGCGCCAGGTTCATCAGCAGGTAGATGCGCTCGTTGCTGCCGTCCGACTGGAAATTGAGCCGGGACTGCGCCGCGAGCTCCTGCTCCAGCGCCGGCGGAAGGCCCGGCACGACCTGCTGCCCGGGCGCCGCGGTGATCAGCGGCATGAGCGGGCGATTGCTGTTGTATCCGAGATAATTGGCCGCGAACCAGAGCGAGGTGACTGCGACAATGCCGGTGAGCAGCCCGGCGGCCGACCGGACGAAGCCCCGCGGACTCCAGCCGCGGTCGAGCGTCACGCCGAGCGCCGGCGCCAGCAGCAGGATCGCAGGCACGAAATAGCGCTGGTTGTACAGCGACCACTTGTTCAGCGCGAAATAGACGGCCAGCCAGCCCAGGCCGAGCACGGCGAGCCACGCCGCCGGGGTGACCAGGCGCCGGTCCCGCCAGACACAGACGAGCGCGCCGAGCAGCAGCAGCGGGCCCGCGAAACCGTACCAGACATGGTCCTCATTGAGGTCCGGCGGGAAAATGTAGAGCGGCGAGAAGGCGTAGGCCTCGTTCCAGTGCGGGAAAAACGTGCGCGCCGCCCAGGTGTTGAGCTCGGCGGTGACGCCGAAGTCGAAGGAGAAACGGTGGAGCGGCTCGATGAAGAGCTGCAGCAGGTACGCGGCGCCGGTCTGGACGGAGCACGCGAACGAGAACGGCTGGTTCCGCGTGAAGTCGTACTCGTGGGTCATCCACTGGCCCTTGGCGGCGAGGTTGTAGACGGCGAACGGCGCGGCCAGCACGACGGCGACAACGGCCGCGAGGGCGAGGTTCGGCCACGCGCGCGGGAGCAGCGTGCTCCGGTGGCGCCATCCGCCGAGGAGTGCCAGCAGGCCGGCGACCGGGAAGAAGAAGACCACCGTGAGCTTGGTGCCCAGGGTCAGGCCGAGCGCGGCGCCGGCGAGGACCGCGTCGCGCCGGCTCGCGGTGCGCGTCCACCGCAGCACGAACACCAGGGTCGCCAGCACCGCCGCGGCGGTCGGCAGGTCGTTGGTGGTGGCGGTGGCCTGGGCCAGCACCTGGGTCGAGGTCAGGGCCAGCCAGGTGGCCAGCAGCGCGGCGTTGAGCCGGCAGCCGCACGCGCGGGTGAGCCGGAAGATCGCCACGCCGCTCACCAGCCACGTGAGCAGGTTGAGGAAATTCACCGCCGGGGCCGGCGGGCTGTAGATCAGGACGGCTGCCTGGAGGAGATTGAAATTGAACGGGAAATAGACCTGCCGCGCGTTCGTGGTGTCGAAGTGCGCGAGCGAGTCCTGGCCGAGATAGAACATCACCCGCGAGAGGTGATAGGTCAGCGAGTCGTAGTTGTTCGGGGCGTAGGACGCCGCGACCCAGGTGCTGGCGCCGAGCAGCGCGAGGAACGAGAGGCCGAGCGCCGCCGCCAGCGGCTGATTCAGGGGATCGTCGGGCGGCATCGCCTCCGGCGCGTCGGCCGGCGGAGCGACCAGCCGGCGCACGGCGAGCGCCGTGATCACCGCGAGCCCGACCGAGGTGCGCAGGAACCAGTCGGCGTGGCCGAGCCGGCTCAGGAACGACAGCGCGAGGCCGGTCACGACCACGTTCGTCCACGCGAGGATGAAGGTCGCGAGGATCCGGTCGGCGGTCCCGCGGCACAACCGCCACGCCGCGGCCCCGGACAGGGCCGTGAGCAGGAGGAAATGCGCGAGCAGCGGCGCCATGCTCAAGAGCCCGGCTTCCGCACGAGGAACATGCCCGTGCAGCCGAAGCACCCGACGAACTGGAGCTTGCCCGCGGCCTCGTACTCGAGGCCGGCCCGGCGCACGCCGTATTCGCCGGAGTCGTTCTCCGGGTTCAGGAAGTCGTGCATCAGGATCGGCGTGCCGGGACGCAGGTACTGGGTGAGGATCTCGAGGTCCAGCGCGACGCCGTCGTAGCGGTGGTCGCCGTCGAGGAACACCATGGTCGGCGTGATCGACCACTGGCGCACGAATTCCGGGATGGTGCCGAGGAAGAGGTGGCAGTATTCGGCCAGGCCCTGGTCGAAAAGCGTCTGGCGCGTGCGGGCGACGCTGGTCGGGTCGATGTCGACGCCGTAGAACCGCGGGGCCTGCGTGCGGGCCGGGTTGGCGAGGGCGCCGCGGAGTTCGACGGTGGCCGACCGTCCGCCATAGGTGCCGATCTCGAGGATCACGTCGCCGGCATGGAAGCCCATCTCGTAAAGCTTCTCCGTGTCGCCCTGCATCTGCCAGCCCGGGAGCTGGGAGGTCTCGGCAAACACCCGCGCGTGCTCGGCGTTCACGAAGGGTGCGCCGCCAGCCCACGACGGACGGTGGGGCAGGTGGACGTCGCCCGGGGCCAGTGGATAATGGATGGTCGGCGGATTGTGCCCGGTGCCCGCTTCCCGGTGCCCGTCGAGGTAGCGGGCCCACCGCTCGCCCTGCGCGCCCAGGGAGAAGCGCCGAACTGCGGTCTCGCGGCACCAGGCGGCGGAGTGGTGGAGGAAATGCGGGTCGGCGAGGAGGCTCCGAATGGCGTGGATGGCGGCGTTCACGTCGCCCACCGGCACGGTGCGGCCGGTGATCTCGTTGCGCACGATCTCGGTGATGCCGCCGGCCTGGAACACGACCGCGGGCCGGCCGCAAAGGTGCGCCTCCATCACGGTCTGGCCGAAGGCCTCCTCCACCGCGGTGCCGAGGTAGAGGTCGGCCGCCTGGTACCGGCAGGCGAGCTCGCCGGCGTTTGTGGAATAGCCGAGGCCGATCAGGCCGGGGATCTCCGGCGCGTTGTGGCCGAAGGCGACGAACGTGGCCTCGTGCTGCAGCTCCGCGATGATTGCCTTGAGATGGTGGGTGCCCTTGCGCGCGTCGTCGAAATTGACGGCGGTGCAGAGGACGATCGGGCGGTCGAGCGGCAGTCCGAGGTGGCGCCGCGCCGCGGCCTTGTCGCCCGGGGTGAAGATGCGCTCGTCCGCCCCGAGGTAGAGCGTCTCGCACGGGAGGCTCCCCGGCAGCCCGGCCCGGCAATGGTCGCGCATCCAGCGGCTGTTGGCCGCCAGCTCGACGCCGTTCGAGGCCTGGAACACCTCGCGGCGGCGCCGCCACTGGCCCGCGATGAGCGACGGCTCAAGCGGCGGGTACTCGGCGGCCGTGGGACACTGCTCGTCGCAACCGGTGAGGAAGCGCTCGCAGCGGCCGTGGTAGGCGCAGCGGCCGGTGAAATAGTACTCGTCGTGGAGGTAGGCTACCACGCGGCAGCCGAGCGAGCGCAGCGCGGCGAGCAGCGACACCGGCCACTGCGCACTGTGGATGTTCCCGACCACCACGACGTCGGGCTGGAACCGCGCGACCTCCAGCAGCAGCCCGGCGGTCACCTGGTCGTCCGGCATCCCGCGCGTGGCGTCGAGCCAGCGCACGGGGTGGAGTCCCCGCCATTGGGCGGGATCGAACGCGCGGGTCACGACGTGTGGGAGGTCGACGTCGCCCGGCTCCCAGGCGATGGCGGCGGCCTCCCAGCCGAGGTCGAGCATGGACTGGAGCTGGCGGGCCTGTGCGATGCCGGCCCCGTAACGGAAGCCGAGATCGTTCAGGAACAGCACGCGGCGCGCGGGGCGGGCGGGAGGGGGAGTGGAACTCGCGTCGGACATCAGGCGGAGCGGGTGAAGAGATAGACGCCGTTGAAGAGCGGGCCGGCGTGGGTCGGATAGCACGCGTCGATGTACGCCATCTGCTCGCGGAGGTGGGTCTGGATCAGCGCCACCAGCGCGGGGTCGAAGCTCATGCAGTAGCGCAGGTAGGCGGGGAAGAAGTTCTCAAAGGTGCCGGAGGCCGGCGGCTGCTGGCCGGGCGCGAAGCTCTCGTAGGCGGCGTTGGGATGGAAGTCGAAGCGGAGGCCGTGGCGCGAGCCCATGACGGCCAGCTCGTACAGGCGGAACAGGTGCTTGTCCTCCGCGGCCGTCTTGTCGACGTCGCGGCGGCTGTAGAACTGCATGGTCGCGCAGAAATTCCGGATCTGGTGTTCCCATTCCGGCGTCAGCGTGACCCCGGCGGCGCGGAGCGTCGTGGGAATCGCGTGGGCCACCGCGCCCATCAGGACGTAGCCCTCGTCACACGGCTCGGCGCTCAGCGCGAGCACGCCGCCCGGCCGCAGCGCGCGGGCGCAGGTGCCGAGGAACGTGTCGACGTCGAGGATGTGGTGCAGGGTGGAGCGCAGCGCGATGAGCGAGAACATCGCGGCCGGCACGCGGCCGAGGTCGTCGCCGTTCAGCACCGCGTAGCGCACGGAGCCGGGCGGCTGCTCGCGGCCCTTGAGCCGGCGCTCCGTCAGACGGAGAAACGCGAGCGACGGGTCGGTCACCAGCAGCGCCGGCAGCCGGCCCGAGAGCGCGAGTCCCGTGGTCAGGTAGCCCGTGCCGCAGCCGATCTCCAGCGCCGGGCCCGCGAGGTCGACACCGCGCTGGCGCAGGAGCTCGCAGAGGCCGACGCCCTCCGGGGCATGCTCGGCCTCGGAGCCGTACTGGGCGTCGTAGGCTTCCTCGGCGTGGGCGTACGGGCGGACCGGCGAAATCTGGCGGAAGCCCTGGTTGTCCGGGAGCGAGTCCAGCCAGGCGTGATAGGCGGTGAGGTCGGCCATGGTCGGTCAGGCAGTTTGGCCGCGATGGGCGGCGTTCACCGCGCGCAGCTCGGGGAGGAAGGGCAGCTCGGCGCCGCCGGTCTTCTGGTTCCCGTGCTGGCGGAAGATCGCGGTGATCTCCGGGATCGCCAGCACCTGGGCCCCGGCCTTCGCCATGCGCACCCAGAGGTCGTAGTCCATGCTGTAGTAGAGGTCCTCGCGCAGGCTGCCGCCGCTGCGGTCAAAGATCCGCTTGGTGAAGAAAACCTCGGGCTGGTGGAAGAAGTCCCCGCGCTGCCAGCCGCCGTCGAGGTCCAGCAGTCCCGCCAGCGGGAGGGGCACGACCTGCCCGAGCGGCAGGCGACAGCGGTGCACATGGTGCGGGAGCGCGGTCAGGTCCTGCACCCGGGCGCAGCGGCCGGCGACGAGGTCGGCGTCGCGGTGGCGGCGGAACGCGTCGGCCACGGTGAAGAGCGCGCCGGGCGCCAGGCGGTCGTCGCTGTTGAGCCAGGTGAGGATCTCGCCGGTGGCCCGGCGGAAGCCTTTGTTCAGCGCCTCGGACTGGCCGCGGTCGCGTTCGCTCACCCACCACGCCAGCTGCGGCGCGTAGCGCTGGATGATTTCGACCGAACCGTCGGTCGAACCGCCGTCCACGACGAGGTACTCGAGATTGGGATAACCCTGGTCGAGCACCGAGCGCAGGGTCTGCTCGAGGTACGCGGCCTGGTTGTAGCTCACGGTCACGACCGTGATGCGCGGCCACGGCTGGCCTTCCGGGGTCGTCGCCGGGCGAT
>DAOQKI010000012.1:0-56767 GCA_035334485.1 Opitutaceae bacterium | reverse complement strand
CGCGATGACCGCTCCCGCGGTCCCCGCGACAACAAGGACTCCGCCGGTGACGGCCCGACCATGATCGAGAAGGTCGTGTTCATCAACCGCTGCGCCAAGGTCGTGAAGGGCGGCCGCCGCTTCAGCTTCGCCGCGCTCGCGGTGGTCGGCGACGGCAAGGGCCGCGTCGGCATCGGCTACGGCAAGGCCAACGAGGTCCCGGACGCCATCAAGAAGGGCACCGCCAATGCCCACAAGCATCTCGTCAGCGTGAAGCTCAAGGGCGACACGATCCCGCACGATGTCTTCGGCGAGTACGACGGCGGCAAGGTTCTCCTCAAGCCCGCCACGACCGGCACCGGCCTCATCGCCGGCGGCGCGGTCCGCGCCGTCCTCGAGGCGGCCGGCGTCAAGAACGTGCTCACGAAGTCGATGGGTTCCTCGAACCACATCGCCGTCGTGCATGCCACTCTCAACGGTCTCCGCCAGCTCCGCATGGCCGACGACATCGCGAGCGTGCGCAAGGCCTGAGTCCTCCCATCACCTTAATCCGAGTCGCGCGCGGCCCCGCCGCGCGGGGCGCCCCCTCCCAGGAACCATCATGAAACTTCACGAACTCAAGAACGTTGCCGGTGCCGTGCACCGCAAGAAGCGTGTCGGCTGCGGCGAAGGCAGCGGCCGGGGCAAGACCAGCGGCCGCGGCGGCAAGGGCCAGACGGCCCGCTCCGGCGGCAGCATCCGCCCGGGCTTCGAAGGCGGCCAGATGCCCCTTTACCGCAAGCTCCCGCACCGCGGCTTCAACAACTACAATCACCGCACCGAGCTCGCCGTCCTCAACGTGGGCGACCTCGCCGCGCTCGACGCCGGCGTCACCGAGGTGAACGCCGCGGCCCTCGTCGCCGCGGGCCTCATCCGCAACGGCGAGCAGGCGGTCAAGATCCTCGGCGACGGCGAAATCAGCCGGGCGCTCAAGGTCACGGCGGCCAAGTTCTCGGAATCGGCCAAGGCCAAGATCGAGAAGGCCGGCGGTCAGGCCATCGTCGGGTAAGCAATCCAGGAGTCGCGACCCAGGCTTGCGAACGCGGTAAGTCCCAGCGCTGACCCGCCGCCCCGCCCGCCACCCGTCACCGACCCCCAACCGAAAATCCACCGTGTTTTCCGCCTTCACGAATTCGCTGAAGATCCCGGAGCTCCGCTCCCGGATCTTCTACACCCTCGCGTTGCTGTTCGTGGCCCGTGTCGCGGCGCACCTCCCGCTCCCCGGCATCGATCCGCATCCGCTCCAGCGGTTCTTCGAGGACCAGACGGCCAGCGGCGGCGGCGCGCTCGTGGGTCTCTACAACATGTTCACCGGCGGCGCGCTGCTGAAGGGCGCCATCGGCGCGCTCGGCATCATGCCGTACATCAGCGCGTCCATCATCTTCCAGCTCATGACCGCGGTCGTCCCCGCGTTCAGCCGTCTCCAGCAGGAGGGCGATGTCGGCCGCCAGAAGCTGACGCAGTACACGCGCTACGCGACCGTGATCCTCTGCGTCATCCAAGGCATCATGCTCATCCTCTCGCTCGAGCACCCGGAGCGCATGTTCCCCGGCTACGATGTGAACCTCTACGGCAGCATCGTCATGAGCAAGGGCCTCGGGTTCATGATCCCGTCGGTTCTCTTCATCACCGCCGGCACCATGCTCCTCATGTGGCTCGGTGAGCAGATCACCCAGCGCGGCATCGGCAACGGCGTCTCGCTCCTGATCACCGTCGGCATCCTCGCCGACCTGCCCGCCGCCGCCTACGCCACGAAGCAGCTCTTCTTCCGTCCCGTCGGCACCGGCGCCAGCCTCGGTCTCCCGCAGGCGCTCGTGATGCTCACGCTCTTCTTCGCGGTCACGATGGGCATCATCCTGGTCGTGCAGGGCCAGAGGAAGATCCCGGTCCAGTACGCCAAGCGCATCGTCGGCAACAAGGTCATGGGCGGCCAGAGCTCGTTCCTCCCGCTCAAGGTCAACTACTCGGGTGTCATGCCCGTCATCTTCGCGAGCTCGATCCTGCTCTTCCCGCAGATGATCTTCTCGTGGGTCGGCACCGCCTGGGACATCAAGTTCCTCCGCGAGATCTCGTCGAACCTGCTGCGCGGCCACTGGACCTACTACGCGCTCTACACCTCGCTGATCCTCTTCTTCAGCTATTTCTGGGTGTCCGTCATGTTCAAGCCGATCCAGATCGCCGACGATCTGAAGAAGTACGGCGGCTATGTCCCCGGCGTCCGCCCCGGCGAGCCAACCGCCCAGTTCCTCGATTTCATCATGACCCGGCTCACGCTGGCGGGCGCGATCTTCCTCACGGTCATCGCTGTCATGCCCGACGTGCTGCTCTTCGAGCTCAACGTCCCGCAGCGCATCGCGATCTTCTTCGGCGGCACCGGCATGCTCATCACGGTGGGCGTGATCCTGGACACCATGCGCCAGATCGAGACCTTCCTCCTGCAGCGTCACTACGACGGCTTCCTGAAGAAGGGTCGCATCCGGGCCCGCAGCTCGAACGTCGCCGGTGCGATCGGGGAGGCGGCTGATCTGAAAACCGTTGGTAATCTGTGGATTGCACTGGGAGCCATCTTCCTAGTGGGCATCATTTCCTGGGTCATCAACTACGTCCAGACGCACTGACCCCTTTAGTTCTTTACTCTGGCCGCAATGGCCATCATCAACGACCTCTTTTCGCGTTTCGGCCCTCCCGCCAAAACGAAGTTCCTTCTCCTCGGTCCGCCTGATTTTCGCTGTGAAAAGCTGATGGACCGGGCCCGTTCTTTGAATCTAGAGCACGTCTCTCCCGCCAAATTGATGCGGTCGGAGATTTCGCGACGGTCCGGCTCCGCCGGACTGGATGAAGCCACCACGTTGGCGCACCTGCGCCGCTGGTTCTTCGCGCGCAAACCTGATGCGGGTTTTGTCCTGACGGACTTCCCGGCTACGCTGCTCCAAGCCAAGGTGTTCGACGAGTGGCTCGATGCCCGCGATGAGGCGCTCAGCGCCGTCATCCCGGTGGGCAACGGCTCCCTCGGGCCCGTTGTCGAACACTATCGAATGCTCGGCCTCCTGGTGGAGGCCGACTCCCTCGCCGCATGACGATTCCGATCAAGAACAAGGACGGGATCGCCCGGATGCGCGAGGCGTGTGCCATTGCCGCGACGGTGCTTGACGCGCTCAAGCCCCTGGTCCGGCCCGGCATCACGACCCAGGACTTGGAAGAGGCTGGCCGCGATCTGATCGCCAGCCATGGAGCCCGCAGCGCCTGTTTCGGTTACCAGCACGGTTCCCGACGCTACCCGGCGCACACCTGCATCTCGGTCAACGACGAGGTCGTCCACGGCATCCCGTCATTCCGCCGCATCCTCCGCGACGGTGACATCGTCTCGCTGGACATCGTGGTCTGGCACGAAGGCTATGTCGGCGACAACGCCTACACCGTCCCGTGCGGCGCGATCTCCCCGGCCGTCGAGAAGCTCTTGCGCGTGACGCGCGAGGCGCTCGACATCGGCGTCCGCCAGGCCGTGGTCGGCAATCGCATCGGCGACATCTCCGCGGCGATCCAGACCTACGTCGAGTCGAACGGCTTCAGCGTCGTTCGCGAGATGGTGGGCCATGGGGTGGGGGTGGCGATGCACGAGCCGCCCGAGATCCCGAACTTCGGCCGCAAGGGCACTGGTGACCGGATCAAGCCGGGCATGACCCTCGCGATCGAGCCGATGGTCAACCTCGGTGGCCCGAAGACGAAGACGCTCGCCGATGGCTGGACGGTGTCGACCACCGACGGTTCGCCCTCCGCCCATTTTGAGCATACGGTGCTCACGACCGAGCGCGGTCCCGAGGTCCTGACGATCCCGCGGTCCCGCTCCGCCTAGATTCACTCCCACTTTCCCTCCGTTTTTCCAATCAACCTTTAAACTCCATCCAACATGCCACGTCTCCTCGGTGTTGAAATTCCCGCGAAGAAGAAAGTCGCGTACTCGCTCCGTTACATCAACGGCATCGGACCCACGCGGGCCGATCTCCTCGTCAAAGAGGCCGGACTGAATCCCGACATGCGGGCCCAGGACCTGACCGAGGAGCAGCTGAACAAGATCCTGCACATCATCACCGAGCGCAAATGGGTGCTCGAGGGCGACCTGCGCCGCGAGATCGCGGCCAACCTGAAGCGCCTGCAGGCGATCAACTGCTACCGTGGCATCCGCCACCGCCGCGGCCTCCCGGTCCGCGGCCAGCGCACCAGCACCAACGCCCGCACCCGCAAGGGCCCGCGCAAGACCGTGGGTGTCACGAAAGCCAAGGAAGTCTGAGTCTAACCCTTTACCGCCATGGCCGAAGAAAAGTCCGCTCCCAAGAAAGAGAAACCCGCCAAGGCCGCTGCGCCGGCCGCGGAAGGCGCCGCGCCCGCGGCTCCTGCTGAAAAGAAGGCCAAGGCCGCCAAGGCCGCCGCTCCCGCGGCGGAAGGCGCGGCTCCGGCCCCGGCCGCCCCGGCGGCTCCCGAGAAGCCCGTTGAGCTGGTTGGCGGCGTCGCCAAGCAGCCCACCGCGGAGGACCTCCTGAAGGAGGAGCTCGGCACCATCAAGATCCGCAAGGCCAAGGGTTCGAAGAACGTCACCTCCGGTTTCGTCAACGTCCTCGCGTCCTTCAACAACACCATCGTCTCGATCACCGACCACAAGGGGCAGGTGATCGCCTGGTCCAGCGCCGGCAAGTGCAACTTCCGCGGTTCCCGCAAGTCCACCGCCTACGCCGCCCAGGTCGTCGCCCAGGACGCCGCCCGCAACGCCATGGCCCACGGCCTCAAGGACGTGGTCATCCGCATCTCGGGTCCCGGCCTCGGCCGTGACTCCGCGATCCGCGCGCTGCAGGCGATCGGCCTCGAGATCACCTCGATCGTCGACGTCACGCCGGTACCGCACAACGGTTGCCGTCCCCGCAAACGCCGTCGCGTCTAAGCGTCCGGCCCACGAACCCACCATTTCAAACAGGTAATTCTCCATGGCTCGTTACACCGGACCCACCACCCGCATCAGCCGCCGTTTCGGCACGCACATCCTCGGCTCGGGCAAGGCCTTTGAGCGTCGCAGCTATCCCGCCGGCCAGCACGGCCCCAAGCTCCGCCGCAAGGTTTCCGAGTACGCCCTCGGCCTGAACGAAAAGCAGAAGCTCCGCTCCATCTACGGCCTCCTGGAGCGCCAGTTCCGCCGCACCTTCGAGATCGCGAAGAAGGAGCGCGGTGTCACCGGCGAGCGCTTCCTGCAGCTCCTCGAGACCCGCCTCGACTCCGCCGTCTATCTCCTCGGCCTCGCCAAGAGCCGCGCCGCCGCCCGCCAGTTCGTCAACCACGGGCACATTCGCGTCAACGGCCGCAAGGTCGACATCCCGAGCTACAACGTCCAGGCCGGCGACGAGATCGAGGTCAAGAACTCGCCCGCGTCCCGCCAGTACGCCACGCGCAATCTCGAGGAAAACCGCATCCGCAACGTCCCCGGCTGGCTCACGCTCAACGCCGAGGCGTTCAAGGCCGTCGCCAATCGCCTGCCGACGCGCGACGAGATGGAGCAGAACATCAACGAGCAGCTCATCGTTGAGTTCTACTCGCGGTTCTAATCGATTCCCTCCGCTCTCACCTCAACGCTCAATCAGAGTTCATCGCCATGCCCAAACGTCTCGGAAAGTTCGAACTCCCCTCCAAGCTCACCAAGGTCGAGGAAGGTTCCAGCCCGACTTACGCCAAGTTCATCGCCGAGCCCTTTGAGGCCGGCTACGGTCACACCATCGGCAACTCGCTCCGCCGCGTCCTCCTCAGCTCCATCGAGGGCGCCGCGATCGCCTCGATCAAGATCGAGGGCGTGAACCACGAGTTCCAGTCCATCGACAACGTCGTCGAGGATGTCACCGACATCGTCCTCAACCTGAAGAAGATCCTGATCGTCTCCGCCAAGCGCGAGCCGGTCACGCTCCTCATCAAGGCGCACAAGGCCGGCCCGGTCACCGCGGCCGATATCCAGCCCGACGCCAACATCACCATCATCAACCCCGAGCAGGTCATCTGCACGCTCGACTCGAAGCGCACCTTCAACGCCGAGATCGAGATCAAGACCGGCCGCGGCTATCATCCCGGCGAGGCCAACAAGAAGGAGGACCAGGCGATCGGCGTCATCTCGATCGACTCCCTCTTCTCGCCCGTCCGCCTCGTGAAGTACTCCGTCGAGGCCACCCGCGTGGGCCAGATCACCGACTACGACAAGCTCGTGCTCGAGATCTGGACCGACGGCCGCATCACGCCGGACGACGCCCTCAAGCAGTCCGCCTCGATCCTCAAGCACCACCTCGACGTGTTCGATCGCGTCTCCGAGGAGTCCTTCGAGTTCGAGAGCCAGCAGTCCGAGGTCAGCGAGGAGCAGAACAAGCTCCGCAAGCTCCTCAACATGTCGGTCAACGAGATCGAGCTCTCGGTCCGCGCCGCCAACTGCCTCAACAACGCGAACATCACCACGGTCGGCGAGCTCGCCATGAAGACCGAGCAGGAGATGCTCAAGTACCGCAACTTCGGCAAGAAGTCGCTCAACGAGATCAAGGAGAAGCTCGAGGCCCTCGGCCTGTCGCTCGGCATGAAGTTCGACGAGCGTCTCCTCGACACCAAGAAGGAGATCTAAGCGTCTCCCGTGCGAGCGCGGGACGCGGCCTGTCCGCGTCCCGCCCGCCGGGTGCCCGTCCCTCGTTTCCATTTTCGTTCCTCGCGCCGTCCGCGCCGCTCAACGCTGCGACCGGATTGCCGATCGGGGAGCGACCCAAACCACACCACAATGCGTCACAATAAACACCGCGCCTCCCTCGGCGTCACCGTCGAGCATCGCCGCGCGATGCTCTCCAACCTCGCCGCCGCGCTCATCACGCACGGTCGCATCCAGACCACCCTGACCAAGGCCAAGGCCCTGCGTCCCTTCATCGAGAAGGTCATCACCAAGGCCAAGAAGGCCGCGGCGATGAAGCAGCCCAAGGATGCCCTGCACCTGCGCCGCCTGGCCCTTTCCGATGTCCGCGACGAGACGGCCCTCACGCTCCTCTTCAACGAGAAGTACAAGGAGTTCGTCAACCGCAGCGGCGGCTACACCCGCATCTACAAGCTGGGCGCCCAGCGCCTCGGCGACGCCGCCGAGCTCGCCCTCATCGAGTTCGTGAAGGCCGACGATGTCGGCTACAAGAAGTCGAAGGGCAAGAAGGCCCCCAAGGCCAAGAAGGCCGCCAAGGAGGAAGCCGCCCCCGCGGCCGAGGCTCCGAAGGCCGAGGGCGAGGCCAAGAGCTAAGCCCGGGTTCCCGTCCCACTTCCACGCGTCGAAGGTTTCCCTTCGGCGCGTTTTTGTTTATACCTCCCGCCATGTTCGACCTCTCCGCCGCCGTCGTCCTGTACTGCACGCTGGTGGCCGGGCTGTTCCTCGGCCTGTGGCTGTACTACGACCACCGCGACCACGCGCGGTTCGAGGTCGAGCGGCGCAAGACCACGTTCCACTGCATCAAGTGCGACGCGCTCTACACCGCGCCCACCGGCACCGAGACCGCCCCGTGCCCGCGCTGCGACCATCCGAACACGCGGCTCCGGTTCTGACCCGGGGCCCTGCGGGACGTTGACAGCCCGGCGGTTTATTGTCCGCCTAATCGTTCTTCGCTCTTCGACCCTCCCATGTCCCAGACCATCGCCGTCCTCGACTTCGGTTCCCAGCTCACGCAGGTCATCGCGCGCCGCATCCGGGAGTGCCACGTCTACTCGAAGATCTACCACTTCTCGACGCCCGCGGAGCAGCTCCGGGCTGACGGCGTCATCGGCATTATCCTCTCCGGCGGACCCCAGAGCGTCTACGCCCGCACCGCGCCGCATCCCGACCCGAAGATCTTCGAGCTCGGCGTGCCCGTGCTCGGCATCTGCTACGGCGTGCAGCTCATGGGCCACTTTCTCGGCGGCAAGGTCGCGCTCAGCAAGGCGCGCGAGTACGGCCACGGCCACCTGACGGTCAAGCGCCCGGGCCGCCTCTTCGCCGGCCTCCCGCGCAAGCTCCGCATCTGGAATTCCCACGGCGACAAGCTCACCCGGCTGCCGCCCGGCTTCGTCGCCACCGCCATCTCGGAGAACTCCCCGTACTCCGGCATCGAGGACACGAAGCGCGGCTTCTACGGCATCCAGTTCCATCCGGAGGTGTTCCACACCGAGCGCGGCGTCGACATGATCCGCAACTTTCTCGTCGGCGTCTGCGGCGCGAAGCAGGACTGGACCACGAAGGATTTCATCGCCCACTCGGTCGCGGACATCCGCGCCAAGGTCGGCCGGTCCCGCGTCATCCTCGGTCTCTCCGGCGGCGTCGACTCGTCCGTTGCCGCGGCGCTCCTGCACAAGGCCATCGGCCGCCAGCTCACCTGCGTGTTCGTCGACAACGGCCTCCTCCGCAAGAACGAGCGGGAGTACGTCGAGCAGCTCTACCGGCGGAATTTCCACATCGACCTTCGTGTGGTCGACGCCTCCAAGCTGTTCCTCCGCCGCCTCAAGGGCGTCACCGAGCCCGAGCAGAAGCGCAAGATCATCGGCCGCACCTTCGTCGAGGTCTTCGAGAAGTCCCTCCGCTCGATCGGCCACGCCGACTTCCTCGGCCAGGGCACGCTCTATCCCGACGTGATCGAGAGCGTCTCGATCGGCAACAATCCCGCCTCGCTCATCAAGACCCACCACAATGTCGGCGGCCTGCCGGAGCGGATGAAGCTCAAGCTTATCGAGCCGCTCCGCGAGTTGTTCAAGGACGAGGTCCGCGCTGTTGGCTCCGCCCTTGGCCTCCCGCGCGAGGTCGTCTGGCGCCAGCCGTTCCCCGGTCCCGGCCTCGGCGTCCGCGTGATGGGCGAGATCACCGCCGAGAAGCTCGAGATCCTTCGCAATGCCGACGCCGTGCTCCAGGAGGAGATGATGCGCACCGGCTACTACTGGAAGGTCTGGCAGTCCTTCGCCGTCTTCCTCCCGGTCCGGACGGTCGGCGTGTTCGGCGACGAGCGCACCTACGACTACGTGGTCGCGCTGCGGATCGTCGAGAGCACCGACGCCATGACCGCCGACTGGGCCAAGCTGCCCCACGATCTCCTCCAGAAGATCTCCAGCCGGATCACCAACGAGGTCCGGGGCGTCAGCCGCGTCGTGCTCGACATCAGCTCGAAGCCGCCGGCGACCATCGAGTGGGAGTGACCGGTTTGCTAACCGGGTGGGGGAGAACGGGTCGGGCAACGTCATAAGCCGGCTCCCGGGCGCTTTTCGCCCTTCAACTTTGCGCCAACCTCGTCCATGCTCGCGGTCCGCATGATTTCTTCCCTCCTCCGCCGGTTTGCCCTGCTGGTCGCCATGGTGGTCGTCGCCGCGGCCGCCCGGGCCGAGCTCCCGATCATCGCCAAGGCGCGCGCGTTTGTCGGCCCCGACGCTGCGCTGGAGGCCGTCAAGTCGATCCACTACGTCGGCTCGTTCATCACGCCCGATCCGACCGACGCCAAGAAGATGACCTTCGTCACCATCGAGATCATCATCCAGGCGCCCTACCAGCAGCGCATCGTCGCCAGCTCGGACCGCAGCGTCGAGACCACCGCCCTCGACGGCTACGATGCCTGGCACCGCGTGCAGGACCCGAAGAACCCGAAGGCGTGGCGTCTCTCCATCATCGGCAAGGAGCAGATCCGCCGCCTCCGCGCCAACACCTGGGAGAACCTGGCCTTCTACCGCGGCCTCGAGCGCGAGGGCGGCAAGGTCGTCGACCTCGGCCGGGTCACCACGGACGGCATCGAGTGCCAGAAGGTCGCCTTCGTCCATGGCGACAACCTCACGTTCATCCGCTACTTCGAGCTCGCCACCGGTCGCCTCGTGATGACCGATGCGGGCAACGGCGTCTTCGTCCGCGAGCAGGGCGAGCTCCGCGTCAACGGGGTCCGTTTCCCCAAGAGCGTGGCCACGACCACGCCGGGACCGAACGGCCAGCCGCAGACCGTCACCATCACCTTCGACAAGATCACGGTGAACGAGCCGTTCTCCTCGAACCTGTTCGCCATCCCGCCGCTCACGGCGCGCTGACCTTTCTCCCGTGCGGACCCTTTCCCATACCTCCCGGACGTTTCAGGATGAGCTGGCCGCGTTCTGCCGCGGCGCCGCGCCGTCGCGCGAGCTGTCGGCCGGCGTCGCCGCCATCCTCGCCGCCGTATACGAGCGCGGCGACGAGGCGGTCAGCTACTACGCCGCCAAGTTCGACGGCGCCAAGCTCCAGGCCCGCGATTTTCGCGTGAAGCCGACCGAGCTGGCCGCCGCCTCCCGCCGCCTGCCCGCGGCCGAGCGCCGGGCGCTGGCCGCGGCCCACGAGAGCATCGTGGCCTTCAACCGCCGCGGCCTGCCGTCCGACTGGACCGCCAAGAACAAGCATGGCGCGGTGGTGGGGGAGAAGTTCGACCCGATCCGCCGCGTCGGCCTCTACGTGCCCGGCGGCCAGGTGCCGCTGGTGTCGTCGGTCCTCATGACCGCCACGCTCGCCAAGATCGCCGGCTGCCCGGAGATCGCCGTGTTCACCCCGTCGAATTCCTCGGGCAAGATCGCCGACGGCCTGCTTGCTGCGCTCCACCTGGTGGGCGTTGACGAGGTTTACCGCGTCGGCGGCGTACACGCGATCGGGGCCATGGCCTACGGCACGACCACGATCCCGGCGGTCGACAAGGTCTTCGGCCCGGGCAACGCCTTTGTCTGCGAGGCCAAGCGCCAGGTGTTCGGCACGGTCGGCGTTGATTCGCTGCCCGGCCCGAGCGAGGTGATGATCATCGCCGACGACACGGCGCGCGCGGATTTCGCCGCGTCCGACCTGCTGGCCCAGGCCGAGCACGGCTCGGGTCGCGAGAAGATCTATCTCGTCGCCACCTCCGCCAAGTTCATCGCCGCGATCCTGGCCGAGCTGGAAAAGCAGCTTCACCTCATCACCCGCTCGGAGAAGACCTCTCGCGTGCTCGCCGAGGGTTTCCTCGCGGTGGAGGTCGCAACCTTGGCGCAGGCCGCCGCCGTGGCCAACTACGTTGCGCCGGAGCACCTCGAACTGCTCGTGAAGGAATCCGCGGCCAAGGTGCTCACCCGGACTATCACGACCGCGGGTGCGATCATGACCGGCAACTTCACGCCGACCGCCCTCGGGGATTTCACCGCCGGGCCGAGCCACGTGCTCCCGACCGGCCGCGCCGGCCGGTTCTTCAGTGGCCTGCGCGTCGCGGATTTCGTGCGCCGCACGAGCATCGTCAGTTATTCCCGCGGCTCCGTCCGCAAGGCCGAGCCCATCGTGTCGGCCTTCGCCACCATGGAGCAGCTCGACGCGCACGGTCGGTCGGTGCGGATCCGGACGGAGAAATAGGCGCACCATGCCGTCCTCCCCGCTGACGCCGCTGGCGCTGCCGCACGTCCCGAAGCTGCACGCCTACACGCCCGGTCTCCAGCCGACCGAACCGGGCTGGGTGAAACTCAACACCAACGAGTTTCCGTATCCGCCCAGTCCCCGCGTCGCGGAGGCCATCCGGCGCGAGGTCGGGGCTGACGGCGCGTCGCTCCGGCTGTACCCCAATCCGAAGAGCCAGCCGCTGCGTGCCGCCGTCGCCCGCCTGCACGGCGTGCGCGAGGAGCAGGTCTGCATCGGCAACGGCTCGGACGACATCCTCAACCTGCTCGTGCGCGTCTTCGGCGGGCCGGAAGCTGGGGTGGGGTACACCTTCCCGAGCTACTCGCTTTACCCGGTGCTGGTGGAGATCCAGGACGGCCGGAAGGACGTCCTCGAGTTCGACCGCAGCCTGCGGCTCCCGGTCGAGCGGATGACCGCGTCGTCGTCGCAGGCGTTTTTCCTGACCTCGCCCAACGCGCCTACCGGCGTGTCCTTCGCCAACGCCGACCTGGAACGCGTGCTGGCCGCCTACCGCGGCGTGCTCGTGGTGGACGAGGCCTACGCGCCGTTCGCGGCGGAGAACGCCGTCCCGCTGCTGGCAAAGTATCCCCGCCTCGTGGTCGTGCGCACGCTTTCAAAGGCCTACGCCCTCGCGGGCCTGCGCGTCGGCTACGCGCTGGGCGATCCGGAACTGATCGGGCTGCTGGACCGCGTCCGCGACAGCTACAATGTGAACCGACTCTCGCAGGCCGCGGCCATCGCGGCGCTTGGCGACTCGGAGTACTACGCCGGCGTGGTGGCCAAGGTGAAGGCCACCCGCGAAGCCCACCAGGCCCGCTTCGCGCAGCGCGGATGGTTCACGTACCCGTCCCAGGCCAACTTCCTCTTCACCGAGCCGCGCAACGCTCGCGGCGAGTCCGGGCCCGCGGTGGCCAAGGCCGCTTACGATTTTCTCTGCTCGCGCAAGGTCCTCGTCCGACATTTCCCCAACCACCCGCTGACGGCGCCGTTCCTCCGCATCACCGTCGGCACCGACGACGAGATGCGCGTGCTGCAGCAGACGCTCGACGAATGGCTGGCCGACAATCCCGGCTGAAAACTGACGGCCAAGGGTCGGAGCCCCGCTGCCCCGTGCGCGGGCGTCCCGGCCCACTTTCTGGCTTTCAACTTTCACCCATCAACCTTCAACTCCCCCTCGTATGGCCAAGAACTCCCCTCGCGTAGCGACCATTGCCCGCAAGACGGCGGAGACCGACATCGCGCTGACCTTGGCGGTCGATGGCCGCGGGACGGCGAAGATCGACACCGGCGTGCCGTTCTTCGACCACATGCTGACCCTGTTCGCGAAGCACGGGCTGTTCGACCTCACCGTGAAGGCGAAGGGCGACACCGACGTCGACTACCATCACACGGTGGAAGACGTGGGTCTCGTGCTCGGGCAGGCCTTCAAGGAGGCGCTGGGCGACAAGGTTGGCATCCGCCGCTACGGCTTTTTCGTCCTCCCCATGGATGAGTCGCTGGCCCGCGTGGTGATCGATGTCGGCGGTCGCCCGCATCTCGTCTACAAGGCCGAGGCGCCGACGATGTTTGTCCGCGACTTCAACATCGTGCTCGTGAAGGAATTCTGCCGGGCGTTCAGCAACACGCTGGGCGCGAACCTGCACGTTGAGCTCCTTTACGGCGAGGAGCCGCATCACGTCGCCGAGGCGATCTTCAAGGGCCTGGCCCGCGCCCTCGACGTGGCGACGCAGATCGACCCCCGCTCGGCCGACCAGCTGCCCTCGACCAAGGGCCTGATCTGAAGCCGCCGGGAAGCCGAAGGCCGGGGAGCGAGGCGCAAGCGCTTCAGGTGGTTTGCGCCGGCCGCCCTCCCGACACTTGCCTCTCGGCGCCTCGTCACTTCGACTCCTCGCCTTTCCCAGCATGATCGCGGTCATCGACAACGGCATCTGCAACCTCCGGAGCGTCACCAAGGCGCTTGAGGCGGTCGGCGCCTCGCCACGCGTGGTGCGGACGCCGGAGGAAGTGACCGCCAGCGGCGCAACCGGGCTGGTGCTGCCGGGCGTCGGCGCGCTGCGGGACTGCGTGGCGGCGCTGCGAGCGGCCAAGCTCGACCGCACGGTGCGCGACTGGATCGCGGCCGACCGTCCGTTCCTCGGCGTCTGTCTCGGGATGCAGGCGCTGTTCGAGCATTCGGAGGAGGGCAACGTGACCGGCCTGGGGGTTTTCCCCGGGCAGGTGGTGCGTTTTCGCCGGCCGCCGCAGTTCAAGATCCCGCACATGGGCTGGAACACCGTCACGTTCACCCAGCCGGCCTCGCCGCTGGCCGCGGGACTGGCGGCATCCGGGGAGTCGTTCTACTTCGTGCACAGCTTCTACTGCGAACCCGCGGACCGTTCTCTGGTGCTGGCCGAGTGTGATTACGGCGGGCCGTTCTGCGCGGCCATCGCCCGCGGGCGCTGCTTCGCGACCCAGTTCCATCCCGAGAAGAGCCAGGCCAAGGGCCTGCGGATCTACGGTAATTTCGTCGCCGCGGCGCAGGGCTAGAGCGGGATGGCACGGGCCGTGCAGCGTTGCTTACCCGGCGCACAGCGCCCGCTAATGATCAGCCGTGCCCCCAAAACCCGGGCAACTTTGCTTTGCAAGGAGCGCTAATTCCCTTTCGTTTTCTTCATTATGTCCACGAACGCGCAGCTCCGGCTAGACGACAAAGAATACTTGCTGCCCGTGATTCGCGGCACCGAGGGCGAGAAGGCCATCGACACGCGCAAGCTGCGCGCCGACACGGGCTACATCGCCTACGACCAGGGCTACGGCAACACGGGGTCCTGCGAGAGCGGCATCACGTACCTCGACGGTGACAACGGCATCCTCCGCCATCGCGGCTATCCGATCGAGCAGCTGGCCCAAAACAGCAATTTCGGCGAGACCGCCTACCTGGTGATCTACGGCGAGCTGCCGAATGCCGCCCAGCGCAAGGCGTTCGGCGACCTCCTCCGCCAGCACGCCGCGATCGACCCGCAGATGCAGGCGATCCTGCAGGGCTTCCCGAAGGACGCGCCGCCGATGGCCATGCTCTCGTCGCTCGTCGCCGCGCTGGCGGCGTACTACCCGCAGCTCGCGACGAACAACTTCGAGGCCGACCTCAAGAGCTTCGACCTCGCGGCCGCGATCGCCATCTCGAAGATCCGCACGCTCGGGGCGATGATCTACCGCTACCAGCACGGCCTGCCGTACATCCCGCCGAAGGACGTTCCCTTCTGCGACAACTTCCTGCACATGATGTTCTCGGAGCTGTACAAGGACTACGTGGTGGCGCCGGAGGTCTCCCGCGCGCTCAACACGCTCCTGCTGCTCCACGCCGACCACGAGCAGAACTGCAGCACCTCGACCGTGCGCATGGTCGGCTCCAGCGCCGCCAATCTCTTCACGTCGCTCTCCGCCGGCATCTGCGCGCTGTCGGGCCCGCTCCACGGCGGCGCCAACACCGCGGTCGTGCAGATGCTCCAGTCGATCCACGACGAGCACGACGACGGCACCCGCTTCATCGCCGCCGCCAAGTCGGGCAGCAAGAGCAACCGCCTGATGGGCTTCGGCCACGCCGTGTACAAGAACTTCGACCCGCGCGCCAAGATCATCGCCAAGGCCTGCGACGACGTCCTCAACAAGCTCGGCATCAACGACCCGCTCCTCGCCATCGCGAAGAACCTCGAGCAGGCCGCGCTCAAGGACGACTACTTCCTCGCCCGGAAGCTCTACCCGAACGTCGACTTCTACAGCGGCATCATCATGCGCGCCCTCGGCATCCCGGTGAACATGTTCACCGTGATGTTCGCCATCGGCCGCTCGCCGGGCTGGATCGCCAACTGGCGCGAGGTCGCGGCGAACCCCAAGGGCCGCATCTACCGCCCGCGCCAGGTCTACTGCGGCCCGGTCAAGCGCGACTACGTGCCCATGGCCCAGCGGGCCTGAGCCGGCTACCGCCTCACGTCTGCTGCAGTCGCTGCGCCGCCGCGGCAAGGCCGTGTTCCCACGCCGCGACGAGACGGTCCTCCTGCGGGTCGCTCTCGGCGGGGGCGACCTTACCATGCTGGTCCATCCACGCCACCGTGCGGCGGACGCCTTCCTCGTAGGACATCGCCGGCCGGTACTCCGGCACGTCGCGCTGCAGTTTCTCGTTCGAGTAGACGCCGTGGTACCGGAAGATCTCCTCGAGCGCCGAGAACCGGGGCCGGTCAACCGCCAGCAGGAAGTCGGTTGGCACATGCACGATGCGCGGGGCCGGGGCGCCGATCGCGGCGGCCGTCCTGCGTGTGTAGTCGTCCCACGTGACGACCTCGGTACCGACGATGTTGTACGCCTCGCCAAAGCACTTCGCCCTCCCGGCCGCATGCGCGAATCCCACGCCGACGTCCTCGGAGTAGGCGCTCTGCCAGAGGCCGTGACCGTCGCCGCTCACGAGAATGGGCCGGCCCTTGCGCAGCCGATCCACGAAGGTCGGCGCCCAGCCGAGATTGTTGATGATGTTGCCGCCAGGACCGTAGGTGTGCGAGGGCCGGAAGATCGTTACGTTCAGCCGTCCGTCGGCCTGCGCGCGCAGGAACCGCTGCTCACACGCCACCTTGTCCTTCCCGTAGGTCGAGTGCGGCCGTTGCGGCGTCGCCTCGGTGGTCGGCACGATGGTCTGCGTGTTGCCGTACGTGCAGACGGTGCTGCAGAAGATGAAATGCCCGCATCGCCCGGCGAAGGCGCGTAAGTCGCTCTCGGCTTGGTCCGGCCGGAAGCAGATCATGTCGATCACGACGTCCCAGCGGTCCGCCGCCATCGCCTGCTCAAACGCGCCAAAGTCGTTGCGGTCGCCGCGGAGGTGACGCACCGCGCCCAGCCGGTCATCGGTCTGTCCGCGGTTGAAGACCGTGAGGTCGGCGCCGCGCGCCTGCAGCGCCTTCACGATCCCGGACGAAATCAATCCCGTGCCGCCGACGATCAGGACTTTCATGGGGCGATCCAAACGCGTCGTCTTCCTCGCTACCAGTTGGAAAGCAAGGGCCGGGTTGATCGTTCAACCCCACTTCGGTGTCCGGCGTTCGATGTCCGACGTTCAGCGTTCGCCAGGGAGCACGCCCGGCCAACTCGCTACGGCCGCAGTCGCTCCAGCGTCGCCCGCGCCTCGGGGTAGTCGGGCTTGAGCCGCAGCGCGGTTTCGCATTCCCGGATCGCCTCGAGGGTCCGGCCCTGGCGCGCGAGGGTCACGGCCAGGCATTGGTGAAGCTCGGCGTCGTTGGGTTGAACTCCGAGCGCCGCGCGGTACCGGGTCTCCGCCTCGGCCACCTTGCCGGCGCGAAACAGGATGTCGCCCAATCCGCCCAGCGCCGCCACGTTGTCCGGGGCCAGGCGCAGGGCCTCGGTCCAGGCCGCCGCCGCCGCATCCGGGTCGCGGAGGTCGACCAGCGCATAGCCGAGGTTCACGCGCGCTTCGACGTAGCCGGGAGCCAGCCGCAGCGCGCGCTCATAGCAGTCCTTCGCCTCTGTCGCCCGGCCCAGCTGCAGCAGCACGGTGCCGCGGTTGTTGAGCGCCAGGGCGTCGTCGGGCCTCAGCCGCAGGGCCGCCGCGTAGTGCGACTCGGCCCCGGCGAACTGCCCGTCCTGCACCAGCAGGTCCCCCAGCGTGAGTTCGGCGGGAAAGCACCGGGGATCGAGCGCGAGCGCCCGCTGGCACGCCGCCACGGCCTCCGTCCGGCGTCCAACCCGGGCGAGCGCATTGCCGAGATTGGCGTGGGCCTCGGCGTGACGGGGCAGGATCCGGATGGCCTGCTCGTACACGGCGATCGCCTCGTCGGGGCGGCCGCGCGCCAGGAGCGCGTTGCCGAGGTTGTTCGCGGCGTCGACGTCCGCGGGCTTGAGCTCCAGGGCGATCCGGTAGTGGACGATCGCCTCGTCAAGGCGCTGCGTCCGGCCGTACACGTAGGCCAGGTTGTGGTGGCCTAGCCACGCGTTCGGCTGGGTCGCCACGGCGTGGGTCCAAAGCGATTCCTCGTCGCGGAACGCGGCGGCGTACTGCCGCGCGGGAATGGCCAGCACCACGGCGGCGGCGACGGTCAGGACCGTGACGGCCCGGGTGCCGACCCGACCGGCCAACGCGTCCGCGCCCGCCGCCGCGAGCCCGGCCAGCCCGACGAGCGAGAGATAGGCGAAGTGGTCCGCGACCCACGCGACGTGGTGGTATGCGAGGGGAACAAGACCCACGATCGGCAGCAGGTTCAGGCCGAACCAGCCCAGTCCCAGCGCGGAGGCCCGGCCCCAGCTGGACCAGCGGAGCCAAACCGCGGCGACGATCGCACCGATGACCAGCCAGCCGGCGAACCAGATCGGGGAGAGATTCGCCAGGGGCCACTCGGCATACACCGGCGAGAGACCGACCGGCAGCAGGCATTTCCAGAGATAGAAGGCTAGGGCGGTGCCGGCGCCGGCTAGGCGCGCGAGCCAGGAGAGTTCCGGGAGCAGGCTGGAGATGACCTGGTCGTGCCGGCCCTCGAACACGACGGTCACGAGGCCGAGCGCCAGTGACACGCCGAAGAAGGGCAGGGCGGCCAGCCAGGTGCCGCGGCTGATCCGGCCGTGTTTCCACAGGGCGTGGAGAAGCAGGCAGACGGAAAACATCACCACCGAGGTCTTGGCGAGCATCGCCACGGTGAACCACGCCAGCGAGCGCAGCAGGTCGCTCCTCTTTCCGCGTTCGTCGCAGTCGATCCAGGCCAACGTCGCGAGCAACAGCGGCGGCAGCGAGAGCGTGTTCTTGAGCTCGGAGATCCAGGCCACCGACTCGACGGCGAGCGGATGCACGGCAAAGACCAGGGCGCCGACCCACCCGTGGCGCACGCCCAGGCGGGCAAGCACGCGCCAGAGCAGCAGCGCGGCGACAAGGTGGAGCACCAGGTTGGTGACGTGGTAGCCGGTGGTGTGGTGCTCCCAGAGCTGCCATTGCAGCCACTGGACGGTCGATTTGAGCGGGAAGAAGTGCCAGCCGGTCGGTGCGAGCCAGATCTTCCACCATCCCGCCGGATCCCGCATCAGCGGATTCTGCACGAGGTCAATCTGGTCGTCCCACAGCCAGCCGCCGGACAACGCCGGCTGGTAGACCCACCAGCCGGCGAGCAGGATCAACAGGAGAGGACCCACGCGACGCAGCATCGTGACCCGATCCAAGCGTCCCACGCCCCAATCCACCAGAGGGAAAACACCGTTTCACAGGAGAGAACGGAGGGAACGGAGGTCTGGGGAACCACTAATCATCGCTAATCTTCGCTAATAACTCCGAACTCGGATTAGCGAGGATTAGCGGAGATTAGCGGTTCTCGACCCTCCGTTCCCTCCGTTATCTCCTGTGGGAATCCCGTATACCAAACGCCTTGCTAACGACGTGGTTTCGCCGTCACTTCGGCGGACGCCTTTCCTCCCATGATGCACTATCTCCTGATCTACGATCTTGCCCCGGACTACATCGAGCGCCGCGTGCCGCTTCGGTCGGAACACCTCGGCCTGGCGCAGGCCGCCGCGGACCGCGGCGAGCTGGTGCTGGGTGGCGCGCTGGCGGATCCCGTCGACCAGGCGATCCTGCTGTTCGTCGGTGAGACTCCGGCAGCGGCCGAGAAATTCGTCGCGGCTGATCCCTACGTGAAGAACGGGATCGTGAAGCAGTGGCGCATCCGCCCGTGGACGACCGTCGTCGGCCCCCAGGCGGCCAAGCCGGTCAAGCTGTAGGATTTGGTCGAAGGTCACAGATCCAAGGTCGAAGGTCGGCGACTTACGTGCCCAGCCTTCGACCTGAGACCTGCGACTTTCGACCTCGGTCCAGAAACGTTCGCCCCCAGCCCGCTCAGCGGGCCGGACCCCGCGCGGCGAGCTCGGCGCGGACGGACTCCAGGGCGTTGCGCGCGTCGGTCCGCTCCGGCTGGATCCGCAGCACGGCTTCCAGTTCCCGCTCGGCGTCGGTCAGGCGTTCGCAAAGGCCGTAGGCGACGGCGAGGGTGAAGTGCGTGTTGGCGAGCGCGGGATCGGCCCGCAGCACCGCCTCAAAGTGCGGGATGGCCTTGGCCGGCTGGCCCGACCGTAGCAGCGCAATGCCGAGGTTGTTTCGCACGAGCATCGCGTCCGGCGCATCCGGGGCCAGGCGCAGCGAGGCCTCCAGGTGCTCGATGCCCTCGGCGTAGCGTTCCAGTTGGATGAGCACCGTGCCGAGGTTGCTCTGCACGCGCGGGCCGTCGGGGTTCAGGCGCACGGCCTCGAGGCAGTACGGCAGCGCTTCCGCGGGACGGCCGAGCTGCGCGAGCGCGATGCCGACGTTGGTCTGGGCCTCGGGATAGTTCGCCTTCAGGCGCACCGCCTCCAGCGCGTAGGGCAGCGCCTCAGCCGGACGATGCCGGAGGAGCAGCCCCTCGGCCAGGTTGATGCGGGCCCGGGGATTGTCCGGCGCGCGTTCCACCGTCTGGGCCCAGATGCCGAGTTCGCTCTGGTAGTCACGGTTGCGCAGGATGGTCAATGTGCCCAGCACGCAGGCCACCAGCGTCAGGGCGGCCAGGGCCCGACCCCCGAATCGGTTCACCGCCAGCGCCACCACCAGCGCCAGCACGCACGCCAGGGAAAGGTACATCCGGTGCTCGGCAATGGTCTGGCTGATCAGCGGAACCACGCTCGAGCTTGGCGTGAGAATCGCGAAGGTCGCCAGGGCCAGGAAGCCCACCGCCGGCCGCCGCACCCACGCCCAGAGCGAGGCCCCCACCAACCCGGCGAGCAGCAACGCCTGCATCCACACCGCGGCGGGGTCGCGCACGACGCCGATGCCGTAGTCGAACACGAGCGGGTGGGGCCAGAACACGAGCTTGAGGTAGAGCACCACGGCGCGGCATTGGGTCAGGGCATAGGTCCAGGGCGTGACGCCCAGGCCGAATCCGGCCGCGACACCGCGCGTGCCGCCCACGGTCAGGAGCAGCCACGCCAGCACCAGCCACGTGGAAGCGAGGACGAGGTAGAACTTCCACCGCCGGCGCCACGCCGCGGCCACGCTGCCGGCGACAAACGTCCGGTCGTACGCGAATGCCACCACCGGCGCCGTCACCATCACTTCCTTCGTCGCCATGCCCAAGGCGCAGGCGAACACCGTGACGGCCTGCCACTTCAGCGGACGCTCCGCGTCCAGGCTGCGGGCGAAGGCATACAGCGTGAGCAGGTAGAACAACCCCATCTGGGATTCGGTGCGCTGCACGATGCTGGTCACCGATTCGGTGGCCAGGGGATGGAGCAGCCAGAGCAGCGCAGTGAAGAACGCCGCGTAGAGAGACTCCTTCCGCAGGGGTTCGGGAATCACCGGCCGTTGCAGCGTCCGCCGCACGAGACCGAAGAGCGCCAGCCCGGCCAGCAGATGGATGAGGAAATTGGTGCGGTGGTAGCTCGAGGTCAGGGTGCCGCTGGCGGCGTAGTCCAGGGCGAAGGTCAGGTTCACCAACGGACGGCCGGTCACGCTGCTGCCGATGGGCGGCGGCGACAGCACATCGGTCAACGGCCACAGGTGGCGCAGCGTCGGGTTCTCGAGGATCGCCGGCTTGTCGTCGAAGATGAACGGGCCGCCGAAGGAGTTGCAGTACGCCGCGAACGCCAGCACCGCGAGAATCCCGGCGGCCTGGAAAACCCGAAGGGTATCGCGGTCGGCCTTGGCAGGCGGTGGGACGGGGGCGGCCATGGGGCGATGGAAGCGGTTTCCCGGTAGGAGCCAAGCCGAAGGTCGCGGCGGCGCCATTGACGCGGCGTCGCGGATCGGCGAGAGCAGCGGCGTCATGAAGAAGCCGACGGCCGACGAACGCCGCCATCGCTGCACGCGCAAGCGGCGCTACCGATCGCAGGGCGACGCCCTCGATGCCGCCTTGGTTGCGGGCGTCGAGCGGCAACGGGTCGCGTATCTCTGTCCGCTCTGCGGCTGCTGGCACCTGGCCTCCGCGCTTCGGTAAGCCCGAGGCCCTTCGACGTTGGGCGTTCGACGTCCGATGTTCGATGTTCAGTCCGATGCATTCAGTCGCCTTGACCTTGCCGCCTTCGTGGCGCCCGATGAGGACGCATGGGACGCAGCGTGATCACCCCAAAAAGCCCGCGTTGTCCGGGCTGCCAGTTGCCGCCCCGCTGGTGCGTGTGCGAGGGCGTTCGGGTGGTCGACTGCGGGGTGAAGGTCGACGTGCTCATGCACCACTACGAGCAGTACCGCCCGAGCAACACCGGCCACCTGCTGAAACGCGTGGTGCGGGACGCGGACATCCATCTCTTCGGTCACGACCGCCGACCGAGCCGCGACCTGATCGTGCGGCCCGACAAGGAGCTGTGGGTGCTGCACCCGTTGGGCGAGCCGATGCCGGCCGAGGCCTCGCCGGAGGACGTACAAGTGCTGCTGCTCGACGGGACCTGGCGGCAGGCGGGTGGCCTGATGCGGGCGGTGGAAGGGTGGGGACGGCGGGTGTCGCTGCCGATGACGGGCGAGAGCCGCTATTGGCTGCGGGCGCAGGCCGGAGCCGGAAAATTCTGCACCGCTGAGGCGCTCATCTTCTTGCTCGGGGCGCTGGGCCTGAAGGAGGCCCGCGACCAGTTGAACCTCCAGTTCGAGCTCCACGTGTACGGCGGACTCTGCTCCCGGGGCGCGAAGGCCCTGGCCGCCGAATTCCTCGCGACCTCTCCCGTGCGCGCCGCCTATCCCGCGCTGCTCGAACGCCTCTCCCGCCAACGCGCCCGGGACCGGGAGTGAAGAAAGCCGTCAGCTTTCAGCTGTCAGCCATCAGCCGGAATGCCTGGCCGCTGAATGCTGAAAGCTGACCGCTGAACGCTGAATGCTGAAGGCTGAGAGCTGAAAGCTGACCGCTGAAGGCTACCGGCTGACCGCCCCAGTCCCGGCTCGTTTATTCAACGGTGGCGGGCTTGCCTTGGCGGCAGCGTGGCCTATTACCCCACGCGATATGGCTGAAACGCATACCCCTGCGGTCATCGACTGGTATCGCACCCCGATCCCGACCGACGTCTTCAAGCGCCTGCACCAGCGAAGCGACCTGCGGGCGTTTGCGCAGACCGGCGGCTTCCTCGCTGTCTACGCGCTCACGGCGACGCTCTCCTTTCTCTCGTGGAAGCACCACCAGCCGTGGTACCTCACGACGCTGCTCGTGTTCCTCCACGGCATGGTGGCCGTGTTCATGGTGAACGGCATGCACGAGCTGGGACACGGCACAGTGTTCCGCACCAAGGCGCTCAACGAGTTCTTCGTCCGCGTGCTGTCGCTGCTCTACTGGCTCCATCCCGACATGTTCAACGCGAGCCACCAGCGTCACCACCGCTACACGCTGCATCCGCCCGACGACCAGGAGGTCGTGCTGCCGGTGAAACTCATGCTGCGGAATTTCCTGGAGCAGGGCTTCTTCAACCCGCGCGGCTGGCTCTGGATGTTCAAGTATACGCTCCGCCTCGCGAGCGGCCGCTTCGAGGGCCAGTGGGAGCTCGTGTGTTTTCCGCCCGACCAGCCGAAGCTCCGCCGCGTGCCCATCCTCTGGGCGCGCATCGTGCTCGCCTTCCACGTCGTGCTCACCGCCGTCTCGATCTACTACGGGCTCTGGATCATCCCGATCCTGTTCACCTTCACGCCCGCGTACGGCGCGTGGCTCTTTTTCCTCTGCAACAACACGCAGCACATCGGCCTGCAGGACAAGGTCCCGGACTTCCGCCTCTGCTGCCGCACCGTGATCCTCCATCCCGTGGTCAGCTTCCTCTTCTGGGAAATGAACTACCACATGGAGCACCACATGTACGCCGCGGTGCCGTGCTACAATCTCAAGGCGCTGCACGCCGCCATGCGTTACGACGTCCCGCCGCCGCCCGTCGGCCTGGTCGAGTGCTGGAAGCACATCGTCGCCGTGCTGAAGCGCCAGGAGAAGGAGCCGACCTACCAGTACGTCGCCGCGCTGCCGACCAAGGCAGCGTAGCTGGGGGAGGCCCGGCCGGGCGAACGGCCGGGCGAACGCCGAACATCGGACGTCGAACGTCCAACGCCGAAGGGGATTTCAGCGGAGAACCGGATTGTCGTCCCGCCGGCGGAGCGGTGATTCGGCGTCGCCGAAACAGCGCTCCGCGATCTCTTGGAAATCCGGTCGCATTCCACGAAATCCGTGGCCGGATTCGCTCCGTCAAACAGCAAGCCAGCCAGTCCGTAACCGCCTGCGCCGATCCCTTCGAAGTTCGGCGTTCGGCGTTGGGCGTTGGGCGTTCGTCCGGTTTTCCCGAAACGATCGCCCTTCGCCTAGGCCCTGCTGACCGCGCTCAGCTCGAGGCCAGGTACTCGGCGACGCCTTCGTTGGTCGCCTTCATGCCCTTCTTGCCGCGGCTCCAGTTGGCGGGGCAGACCTCGCCGTGCTTCTCGAAAAACTGCAGCGAGTCGACCATGCGGATCGCCTCGTCGATGCTGCGGCCGAGCGGGAGGTCGTTCACCAGCTGGTGACGCACGATGCCCTTCTGGTCGATGAGGAACAGGCCGCGGTAGGCGATGAGGTCGCCCGTGGCGGTGAACGGCGCGCCGGGATGGGCCGGCGGGACGATGTCACCGGCCAGCACGCCATAGGCGGACGAAATGGTCTTGTTGGTGTCGGCGACGAGCGGGTAGCTGACCCCCTTGATGCCGCCCTTGTCCTTGGCCACCTGCAGCCAACCCCAGTGCGACTGCTCGGTGTCGGTCGAGCACGCCACCACCGCGGTGTTGCGCGACTCGAACTCGGGCAGCGCCGCCTGGAAGGCGTGGAGCTCGCTCGGGCAGACGAACGTGAAGTCCTTCGGATAGAAGAAGAACACCACGTGCTTCTTGCCGAGATAGCGCGTCAGCGAGAAGTCGTGGACGACCTCGCCGTTGACGACGGCGTTGGCGTTGAAGATCGGGGCCGGCTTTCCAACTAGAATAGGCATGGGAAGATAGAATCACACAAACTGCCGCCCGAATACCAAGCAAAGAAAGTGCCGAATTCGCGGTGTAAAAAATGAAATTTCGGCAGGGAGGGCGGAGGTGGCATTCAGCGGTCAGCCTTCAGCTTTCAGCCCGGAGGCAGGGGCAGGGTAGTTAGTAGCTGGTAGATGGTAGCTAGCAGGCCGACGGAGCATACGCGCTCGCCGCGCGAGTCTCTGCGCCTTTTGCGCCTCCTTGCGGCCAACCGGCTCGACGCCGAGAAAGCTGAAGGCTGAAAGCTGAAGGCTGAAAGCTGACGGCTGAAAGCTAAAGGCCGAAGGCCGACTGCTCCCCCAACTTCAACGTTGAGCGTCAAACGTCGAACGCTGAACGTTCCCCTCTCCCCATGCCGTCCTTTCGCCCCTTCACCCGCGCTGTCGCGGTCTGGCCCAAGTCGCTTTCGGGCCGGATGAACACCTGGGTCAGTTTCCACGCCGACGTCACGCTCGCCGCCGGCCGCCGCGCCACGCTGCGCATCGCCGCCGCTCCGGCTTACCGGATCTGGATCAACGGTGAGTTCGCTGGTCGCGGCCCGGCGCGCGCCGCGCACGGCCATGCCCGCGTCGACGAGTGGCCGATCCAAGCCGGCGCTGGTGGCGAGCTCGCCGTGGTGATCGAGGTCGTGGGTTACGGCGTTCCGACGTTCTGCACCACGTTCGAGCCGCCGTTCTGCTGCGTCGAGGTGGTCGCCGCCGGTCGGGTGATCGCCTGGACCGCGCCGCAGGGCGGGACCTTCTCAGCCGAGCACCGCACCGAGCGGGTGCAGCGGGTCGAGCGCTACAGTTACCAGCGCGCGTTCGTCGAGGCCTATCGCTTCCCGGTCGCCGGCCAGCCGTGGTGCGCCGCCGGCTATGTCCCTGCCAAGCCGGCGAGGCTCGCGCACTTCGCCCCCCGCCGCACCGTGCTTCCGCGCGGCGTGGCGTATCCCGACCTCGGCGTGCAGGTCCCGCGGCCCAACGCGGTTCGCGGCAGGGCGCTGCCCTTTAGCAAGGCGATGTTCGCGAAGGCGGAAAAATGGCGGCATATCTTCGAGGTCCCCAAGGTCTGCGCCGGCTACCCGCCCGCGCAGCTCGAGTGGCCGGTGTCCCGGTTCCTCTCCGGCACCCGCTTCAAGTCCGACGGGGCGCTCAAGCTCGGTCCGCGTCTGGTGCGGCTGGCGGCGAAGCGCTGGGTGCGCGCGGACTTTGGCGTGGACCTCACCGGCTTCCCGGCGCTGCGGGTCAAGGCGCGCAAGGCCACCCGCCTGATCGTCCTGTTCGACGAGATCCTCGTGGGCGGACAGGTGAAGTACGACCGGTCGGCCTGCGTGAACGCGCTCTGGCTGGACCTGCCGGCCGGGACCGACGTCGATTTCGAGGCCTTCGAGCCGTACACGTTCCGGTACCTGCAGGTGCTGGTGTGGGAGGGTGAGGCCGAGGTCTCGAATCTCCGCATCCGGCGTTACGCGAGCTCCGTGACCCTGGCCGACGCGCCCGCCGGCCTCGCGCCGGCAGCCGCCCAGGTGCGGAAGGCCGCGCTCATGAGCTTCCGGCAGAACGCGCTCGACATCTACATGGACTGCCCGGCGCGCGAGCGCGCGGGCTGGCTGTGCGACAGCCTCTACACCGCCCGCGCCGAGTGGCACCTGACCGGGGACAACCGCATCGAGCGCGACTTCCTCGAGAACTATCTCGTCGTGCCGAAATTCCGCGACCTGCCTGCGGGCATGGTGCCGATGTGTTATCCGGCCGAGGCGCTGGAGAAGATGTTCATTCCGAACTGGGCGATGTTCTTCATCGTGCAGCTCGACGAGGCCCGGCGCGTGCGCCGGCTCCCGGCGGCGTGGCAGCCACTCATCGAACGGCGCGTGCGCGGGCTGCTCGACTACTTCCGGCCGTTCGAGAACGACCTCGGCCTGCTCGAGAAGCTCAAGAGCTGGGTCTTCGTCGAGTGGTCCAAAGCCAACGAGTTTGTCCAGGATGTGAACTTCCCGACGAACATGCTCTACAGCCAGACGCTGCGTGCCGCAGCGCGGCTGCTGCGCGACCCAAAGCTCGCGGCCAAGGCGGATCGCGTGGCGGCGCGCGTGCGCGAACTGGCGTGGCGCGACGGCCGGTTCGCCGACAACGCCGTCCGGGACCAGGCCGGCAAGCTCGTCGTGACCGAGCACGCCAGCGAAGTCTGCCAGTACTACGCGTTCTTCACCGGCGTGGCCGATGTCCGCCGCGAGACCGCCCTGTGGCGCCGGCTCGTCCGGGCCGACTACGGTCCGCTGTACCCGGCGAATGTCTTCGTCGGGAAGATCATGCGCTTCGAGCTTCTGCTCGATCACGGCGAGCACGAGGCGGCGCGCCGCGAGGTCATCAAGAGCTATCTCCCGATGGCCCGCTTGACCGGCACGCTCTGGGAACTCTTCCAGGACACCGTCAGCTGCAACCACGGCTTCACATCGTACATCGCCGTCCTGATCGACCGTCTCGCCGCCGAGGGCAAGTGACCGGGCGAGAGGATTGCCACCAAGGGCACCAAGCGCACGAAGGCTTCGCGTGCTCGGCGTGCTTCGCGGTCAATTCATTGAGGGGTAACCGCGAAAGTCGCCACGCTCGCGAAGATAGGCTCTGGCTTTGTGAGTCCGCTGGTCAGGCCGGCGGGTGCCAGTCGGCGTCGGGCCAGTTGTAGATCCAGCGGCCGTCGGGGATGGTCCACGCGACGGTCCGGGCGTGGAGGCGGCGCACGCCCGGAACGGCGGCGAGGCGGTCGGCGAGGGCGCTCCAGGCGTACTCCACCGTGACCTCGACGGGCGCGGGCAGCACCCAGGCCTGGGCTGTGCCGCGGTGACGGACCGCCTCGGCCACATCCCGGCGGATCCGAGCCCGAACCTCGGTCGTCGGATAGAGTTCGCACGTTTCCCAGCCGGTGCCGCGCTTCGTGGCGGTCGTGCGGGTCCACGGGAAGAGGCGGCGGGCCTCGGCGCACAACGCCTCGTCGCCGGAGACATGGAGCAGCGGGACGCCGAACGCGCCGGCGTGCAGCGCGCATTGGCTCATCTCGCCATGCTCGGCGCCGTTGATGAGGTAGCGGCAGATTTCCTTCGGACACTGGGTGTGGTCGAGAAAGCCGCCGAGCGTTCCCGCCATCGCGTGCTGTCCAACCATCACGATCCCGGCCGCGGACGCATTAAGTCCCTCGAGCACCAGCGGCCGTCCCGGCACGAGCCGCCGCAGGGTGGCCCGTGGGTCGAGCGCGACGCGGGTGAAGGCCCGCTGCCCGTTGCGGCCATGGCCGTCCCAGACGACGACCTCGGTTGCACCGGCGTCGAAGCACCCCGCGACGGTGGCGTTGGTGTCGGCCGCGAGTTGGTCGAGGCCGTGGAGATAGGCCGGCGCGTGGTCGTCGGTGGCGTAGCACTGCTCCCAGTCGCCGACGCCGGCGAGACCCTCCATGTCGGTGACGATGCAGATTTTCACGCAGGTGGACCTCTGCCTAGCGCAGTGGCCGGAGAAGGGAATCCCAATTCATGCGCTGTCCCAAGGCCGGCGGTGGCACCTGCGCAAGACGGTGATATCCAACTTCTGCAGTGGGAATCTCTGAGGGCACTTTGACTCCCGGAAGCCCCCGACCATGGTGTGCGCGTTCAAACCCCGGCGGCCGCAAGGCCGTCAGAACGTTAACCCTAACAGGAGGTCCGAGATGAAAAGGAACCTTACGGCCACGCTTACGGCGCTGGCGTTTGTTGTGTCAGCCACAGTCGTGGCTTTTGCTACCGAGGCACCCAAGTCGGAGGAAACGTCCAGGCCGCTCTACATGGCAAAGTGTCCGTCGCCCTGCGACTTTACGGTCAAGAGCCATGACAAGGCCGAGATCGTAAGCCTGCTCAAGCAGCACGCGAAGGATCACCATGACGGCATGGTCCTGAACGACGCCGACGCCTCCGGCATGATCAAGGAAGCCGGCCCGAAGAAATAGGTCCGCCACCGCCAAAGCAAAGGCCCCGCTGCGCGGGGCCTTTTTGTTGAGCTCCAAACAACCATCTAGGCATTGGAAGCACGACCGTCGATGTTCGGCGTCCGACGTTCGACGTCCGGCGTCCGCCCGGGTATTTCAACGCCAGTATCCCTGGATGTAGACGTACCCGCGGCCGCGATATTCCCAGTGTGGCGCGACGTAGGCGCGGTAGTGACGGTGCGGGGGACGCGCCCAGCGGCCGCCGATCCAGACGTATCGGTAGCCATCGTAGGCCCAGTAGCCGTTGACCCAGACCATGCCGGGAGCGGGCTGCACGACGACGACTTCGCGCTGGGGCGGCGGGGCCGGCGGCGGCTGGGTCACGACATAGTTCGTGGTCGCCTGGGCCTCGGAGGTGTAGAGGGTGCCACGCTCGTGATCGAGACTGTTGCCGATCGTCGCGCCGGCCACGCCGCCCGCGACGGCGCCGATCGCCGCGCCTGCGGCCACGTTGTGGCTCCGGCTGTTGTTGCCGATGATGGCCCCGGCGAGCGCTCCCATCGTAGCGCCGCCCACGGCGCCCTGCTGGGTGTTGGGGCCGGAGCCCACGCAGCCGGTGAGGAGTCCGGCGAATGCCAACGCGGCAAGGAGAGGCTTGGAGTGGTGCATGGTGTCGCAGCTTAGAGCTTGGGAATTCGGTTTTGGTTCCTTCGCAGGCTAAGACGCATGGCGGACATGTTGGGTAACGCTCGACCGAATCCAGCGTCATGAGCCTGAAAGTTCGGAGGTAACAGGTTACACGCCCATGGTTTCGGCCGCCGCCAACCCGGTCGCGCCCGCTGCCGTCTGTCCGTCCCGATCGTCAAGCCCAGCCGCCGATGAAAACTGCTGACTCGCCATCAACTTCCTGCCTTCAAAGCATCCTCCCATGAGCAATTCGCCCGCCCGCAAGCCTGCCACCGGGTTCATTTTCGTGACGCTGGTCCTGTCGATTGTCGGCTTTGGCCTCCTGATTCCGGTCATGCCGCGGCTCATCAAGCAGTTTGAGGGCGGAGACTTCACGAGCGGTTCCTACGCGCTCGGCTGGATCGTCAGCAGCTATGCGCTCATGCAGTTCGTCTGTTCGCCGATCCTCGGGGCGCTGTCGGATCGTTTCGGTCGCCGGACGATCATCCTGATCGCGACCGCCGGCTCGGCGATCGACTACGTGATCATGTCGTGGGCCCCGACGCTGGGCTGGTTCTTTGTGGCCCGCATCATCGCCGGCTCGACGGCCGGGGTGCTCGCGACGGCCAACGCCTACATCGCGGACGTGACGCCGCCGGAGAAACGCGCGCAGTCCTTCGGCCTCATGGGTGCGGCGTTCGGCATCGGCTTCATCATCGGGCCGGTGGCCGGCGGCCTGCTGGGCCAGTACAGCCTGCGCCTGCCGTTCATCGTCGCGGCCTGCTGCTCGGCCGCCAACTGGCTCTATGGCTACTTTGTCCTGCCCGAGTCGCTGGCTGACGAGAACCGCCGGAGCTTCGAATGGAAGCGCGCCAACCCGATCGGGGCCCTGCTCGCGCTGAAGCGGTTTCCCGCCGTTCTGGGTCTCGTCGAGTGCTACTTCGTGCTGACGCTCTCGCAGGTGATGCTGCAGACGACGTGGGCGCTCTACACCGAGAAGCGCTACGGCTGGAATCCGCTCCAGATCGGCCTCTCGCTGATGTTCGTCGGGCTCGCGACCGGCATGGTGCAGGGCACCCTGATCAAGCGGGTCGTGCCGAAGCTCGGCGACACCCGCGCCGTCGTCGTCGGCATCTGCATCTCCATCGCCAGCTACATCGGCTACGGCCTCGCACCGTATGGCTGGGTGATCTACGCGGTCGTTTGCCTCGGCTGCTTCGCCGGCATCGCGCAGCCGGCGCTGCAGTCCTACGTGACGAAGCACATCCCGGCCAATGAACAGGGCGCTGTGCAGGGCGTGTTCGCCGGCCTCGCGAGCCTCGCGGCAATTCCGGCGCCGTTCATCGCGTCGCACAGTTTCGGCTGGGCCATCGCACCCGAGCGCTCGTTCCACCTGCCGGGCATCGCCTTCTTCGAGTCCGCCGCGCTGTCGGCCCTCGGCCTTTACCTCGCCATCCGGAGCTTCCGCAAGGACGAGACGGCGTCAGCGGCCGTGTAGGCGGGGAGTGAATTCCGGAAACCGGATTTCGGAATCCGGAATCTAGTCAGCGCCGTGCTCGGGCCTTCTCATCCAGTTCGCTGAGCTTCAGGCGCACGCTGACAATGTAGGGTTTCTCGTCCTTCGCCCAGTGTCCGTAGGTGGTCGTCACAATCGTGCCGTCGGGCAGGACTTCGACTCCGGGGTAGGAGCTGTCCCAGTCCTTGGTGTTGTCCATCAGGCGGACCCGGTACTGGCCGGGGCGCCCCTGCACGAGGTCGTCGTAGGTGCCGACCCACGCGAGCCAGTCGCCTTGGGTCGGTGACTGCGTGTTGGTGTCGCGGAAGCTGATGAACAGTCGTCCGTCCGGGGTGTAGCGCGCCGTGTGGCGGTCGCCAGTCAGCGGGTTCGGCAGCGCCCGGGGCGGGGTCCAGGTGCGTCCCTCGTCATCGGAGAAGACCACCTGCGACGGCTGCTGCCGGCTCTCCTCGCGCAGCAGCAGCGCGAGCTGGTGTCCGTCGGGCGAACGCACCACGCCGGGTTCGCAGACCTTGATCGCCGTCGTGCTGACGATGCCGCGCGGCTCGGACCAGGTCAGGCCGCCGTCGCGCGACTCCACTTGGTAGATCGTGAACACCGGCGGGCTGGCCGGTTTGATTCCCTCGTGGAGGAAACGACCGTCATCGTGAAACCACGCGAGGTAGTGACCGGGTTCGTTGCGCACGCCGGTGAGGCTGGCCATGACCACGATGCCGCCCCAGTGGCCCGCCGGCGCGAGCGGCGTCCAGGTGGCACCGTCATCGTCCGACGAAGCCAGCCGGGCGGGATACAGTCCGGACCAGACGATGAGCCGACGGTGGCCCGCCGCGTCGACGACGCGGTGGAGCGTGGGCGTTTCGAGCGACGTCTTCCAGTTGTCCGGCACCGGGAGGCGCGGCGACCAGGTTAGGCCGCCGTCGGTGCTGCGCTTGAGCTGGATCGCTCCCTTGCCGTGACCGAGCGGATAGGCGCAGAGCATCGTGCGCCCGTCCTCCAGCAGGACGGTCGTGGGATGGCCGAGGTACTGGCCGGCTTGGCGGTCGACCACCACCTGCCGCGCGGTCTCACCCGCGAGGTCGAGAAACGGCACCCTGGGATCAGGCGGAGACATGGCGGCGATGACCGGCACGGCGAAACCCAGCGACACGGCGGCGAGAAACCTCATGGTGGCGGGATCCTGGGTGGTCCGGAGCGGGAAGGCCAGACGAACGCCGAACGTCGGACGCCGAACGCCGAACGCCGAACTTCGAAGGAAATACGGCAGTAACGGCGCCCGTTTGGCTCGGGCACTTCGGCGTTGGGCGTTCGACGTCCGATGTTCGGCGTTCGTCTGACCCCCCAGAGCGGCGCCTCTATCTCCCCACCGCTTTCATCATCAGCTCCGGGTATCTCAGCCCGGCGGCGGCGTCCTTGGGGAAAGCGGCGGCGATCGTGGCGAGGTCGGCGGGGGTCAGGGTTATAGCCAGAGCGCCGAGGTTCTCGTCGAGGTACGTGCGCCGTTTGGTGCCCGGGATGGGGATGATGTCGCGGCCCTGGGCGAGCACCCAGGCCAGCGCCAGCTGGCTCGCGGTGCAGTGTTTGGCTTGGGCGAGCTGCTGGACGCGGGCGACGAGATCGAGGTTCTTCTGGAAGTTCGCGCCCTGGAAACGCGGCGAGATCCGGCGGTAGTCATCCGGGGCGAAATCCTCGAAGCGCTTGAGCTGGCCGGTCAGAAAGCCGCGGCCGAGCGGGCTGTAGGCGACAAACCCGATGCCGAGTTCCCGGCAGACGGCCAGGGCGCCGTCCTCGGGGTCGCGGGTCCAGAGGGAGTACTCCGACTGCAGCGCCGTGATCGGATGCACGGCATGGGCGCGCCGAATCGTGGCGGCGCCGGCCTCCGACAGGCCGAGGTAGCGGACCTTGCCGGCGCGGACCAGCTCCGCCATCGCCCCCACGGTTTCCTCGATGGGTGTCTCGGGGTCCACGCGATGCTGGTAGTAGAGATCGATCGTCTCGACGCCGAGCCGCCGGAGGCTGGCCTCACAGGCGGAACGGACGTACTCGGGGCGCCCGCAGATGCCGCGGACATTGGCGTCGGTGCGGCTGCGGACGATGCCGAACTTGGTCGCGACGAAATACGAGGCGCGCGGCCGTCCCGCGAGGGCGCGACGGATCAGCTCCTCGTTGTCCCCGAAGCCGTACATGTCGGCGGTGTCGAGGAACGTCAGGCCGCGGTCGAGCGCGTGATGGAGCGTCGCGATCGACTCGGCATCGTCGCGGCCGCTGTAGAACTCGGACATGCCCATGCAGCCCAGCCCGAGGGCCGAGACGCTGGGACCGTTCTTCCCGAGGGTGCGGTGGAGCATGGCCCGAGACTAACGCGGTGAGGTGGATTGTAAACCCCGCCGGGCGAGACACAGGAATGGCTAATCTCGGGGAGTAGTTGGCGGTGGGTAGTTGGCGGACAGGTGAACATCCCGCTGCGCCGGGAAGCTCCCGCCTTCATGCTGGCGGAACGTCGGCGGTTCCGTAGGGTCAGGGACGCATGAGCGTAATCAAATGGGTGTGCGCCGGTCTGGCGTTGGCCGCGGTGGCGGCCGCGGCGGACCAGCCGGCCGAGCCGGACGACTTCACCAAGTCCGTGCTGGCGTGGCGCGAGCAACGCGTCGCGAAGCTGACCAGCGCCGACGGCTGGCTGACGCTCATCGGGCTCCATTTCCTCAAGACCGGCGACAACACCGTCGGCACGGCGGGCGACAATTCCATCGTGATGGCCAAGGGCCCCGCGCACCTCGGGACCTTCACGCTCGACCAGAACAGCGCGGTGCGGGCCGTGTTCGAGCCGGGCATCGATGCCCGCGTCGACGGGGAGGAGGAACTCTCGGCCGACATCCGGGATGATCGGCGCGAGCATCCGTCGGTGATTACGGTCGGTAACCTGACGATCCTGCTCATCGACCGCGGCGGGAAGAAAGCCCTGCGCGTCAAGGACAGCGAGTCGGAGCGGCGGACCCATTTCCTGGGCATCGACTATTTTCCCATCGACCCGAGCTGGCGAATCGAGGCGGACTGGGTGGCGTTCGACAAGCCGCGCGAGGTGCCGATCAAGAACGTGCTCGGCAACACCTCGAACGCCCTCGTGCTCGGCAAGGCGGTGTTCAAGCGCGACGGCCAGACGATAGAGCTCCTGCCGATCCAGGAGTCACCCGACGGTCCGCTGTTCTTCGTGATCTCCGACCAGACGAGCGGGAAGGAGACCTACGCCGCCGCGCGCTTCCTCTACGCCGCGCCGCCGGAAGACGGCAAGGTCATCCTCGATTTCAACCGCGCCCAGAACCCGCCCTGCGCCTTCACGCCTTTCGCAACCTGCCCGCTGCCGCCGAAGGAGAACCAGATGACGATTGCGGTCACCGCGGGCGAAAAGAAGTACCGCGGGCTGCACGAGTAGCTCAGGCGCAGTAGCTCGTAGACAGTAGCTGGTAGACAGTAGGCCCGTGTCGCTTGGCCGAGATCTCGGAGGCCAGCTACTAGCTACCAACTACTAGCTACCAGCTACCGCCCTTGGGCCTTGTTCTCCTGTGAGGTCGAGAACGACGACAGGTGTCGGATTTCTACTCCTCGTGCAGCAGGTCCAGCAGATCGTCGCTAGGCTGGTCCTCGACTTCGTCGTTCGCGCCTAGGGCGGGCATGAAGTTGATGTGGGTGACCTGTTCGACCTGGCGCACGCTCACCGCATAGTCGAAGCGCTGATCTGCTTTCAGGTCGTAACGGTGCGGGATCAGGAACGCCACCGCCTCGGTCCGGCCCGCCACCTGGGCGATGATGATCTTGAAGAAATGCGTCGGGATCGGGATCCGGACCTTGCCGCGGGGCGCCTTGGTGCTCTGCACGGGATGCGTGGCATCGGTCAGGTAGACCGGGCCCGTGATCACCGCCACGCGGCCCAGTCGCACGGCGAGTGCCAGGCAGTCGTTTTCCAGCGCGGCCCAGAGCGGGGCGTTATGCCCCTGCATCTGGGGGCACACATTCGCGAACGAGAACGACTCCTTCTGTGACTCCATGCCCGTGCTGTCGTCCCCGTGGCCTTTCATCTCGAGATTGCTGGCCATGTGACCGCGCGTGATGCGGTTCCTCGCCGTCACCGGACGCAGCGCCGGTGGATTCGCGTTGGTGTAGTCGGCATTCGTGACCCACTTCAGGTTATGGTCCTGGGAGTACGTCACGATGTTCTCGTCCGGCGTGAACGTGTATTGGCCGCGATCCCATTGTCCGCCCTTGCGCACGTCCGCCGCCTGGGCCGACTCCCGGGTATCGACGTGCGCCACCCAAGTGGGCGCCAAGAGCGCCGTGTCGTAGTCGGAGACGAAGTAATGGTACCGCACGACCAGCGAACTGTTGTTGGTGCCGGCAACGGCCGGCTCACCGCCAAACAGCGCGAGGTCATCCGCCGTCCAGCTCTGCGCCCCCCAGTCGGTCCCCACTTGGCGCACCGACTTGAGGTAGTTGTTGGCCGCCTCACAGGTGCTGGGCGGCAGCAGCACCAGCAGGACTAGGCCAACTCCAACCGTTGCCACCAACCTGCGACACGTGGTCTGCATGTGAATGAATGGCCTGACTCAGAGGCCAATCACTCACAACACCAGTTCCCTCCGCAAGTCGAAGGCAAAAGCCGGCGGAGTCCTCCCGGCTAGATTCTGAACGCGATACGCTGCTGTTCGGGCGCCGCCGCGCCTTCTTGCTGCGGTGGCACGCAGACCTGAGCCAATCCTGAGACCTGACGCCCGGCGGCTTTCCCTCAGTTCGGTGGCGGAGTCCCGAAGTGCGCCTTGTGCGCGGCGTAGGCGGCAGAGTCGTCGAGCATGGCGTCAATGGCGGCCGCGAGAGGCTCGACGCGGACCAGGCCGGAGAAGACGGCCTTGTCGCCGATCACGTCGGTGATGACGAAGGCCGGCCGCTGGTTGATCTGGTGGGCGAAGAATTCCTTCGTGCTGGCCGCGACCCGAGCGCGGACGGCGTCCGAGGTGGCTGCGGCGCGGAGCTTCTTCGGCGCGATCTTGCCGGCCTTGGCGGCGACCTCGACCGCGAGGTCCAGGTTGCCGATCTTCCGGCCTTCACGCACCGCGGCGTGCGACAGGGCTCGCCGGACCTCGTCGCCATTGAACCCAAAGTCCCGCGCGGCCTCGGCGACCAGGCTGGGGTTGTCGTAGTTCCCCTTGCGCGCGACCTCGAGCCAGGCGGAATTCAGCATGAACGGCGACCGCATGATCGTGCCGCTGCGCTGGTAGAACCAGTCGCACTGCTTCTGGGACACAGGAAAATCCTGGGGATTCATCAGCGCGATGCGCCACTCGAACTGGACGCGGTCGCCGTAGCGCGCCTTGAGGGCGTCCCAGGTCGGCTCGACCCAGGTGCACCAGGAGGAAAGGACTTCGAGGTAGTAGGTGATCGTAGCGGAGGGCATGGGAATGCGGGACTTGGGAGGTGGAAGACGGGAAGATCGGGAAAACTCGGGGGAGGGGCGCATCGACTTCAGTGCGCCGGTGCCCGGGCTGAAGAAGCGAATGCTTCGTCCGGGCCTATTTGCCAAATAGCTTTTTGAGGCTCTCGCCGGCTTTCTTGACGCCTTCGGCGGCGGCGCCGCCGGCGGTATTGCCGATCTGGCCGGCGGCCTGGGTGGTGGCGCTGACCACGCTGCCCGTGACGCTGCTCAGGACCGCGGCGGCCATCTGGTCGGGAGTGATTCCGCCCTCCTTGGTGCCGAGATTGGACAGCTCGACCGGCGGCATGGGGAGGGCCAGGGCGGCGGCCCCCACGCCCACCTTGACCTTGCCGTTGGTCAGGCGGAAGTGACGGACCTCGATCTTGACGGGCTTGCTGTCCGCCTTGCCGGCGGCGGACTTGTCGGAGCTGCCGGTGGACTCCTTGATGTTCTTCAGGAGGTCGCCGAGGTTGCTCGAGAAGATCTTCGTCTCGTAGGTGAACTCCGGCTGGTCGATGTCGATCTCATCGACGATGATGTGATCGCCGAAGATGGAGAACGGCTTCATCGAGACGTGGATCTTGCCGAGGTAGAAGACTCGGCCCTTGCTCCAGCCCTGGGGATTGTCGACCGCGAGGCCCCGCAGCGTGCCGCTGCCGGTGAGCGGCGAGAGGTTGGCGCTTTGGAGAACCACGGCGGTCTTGGTGATCGACGGCCCCATGCGGTTGACCGCGGTCGTGACCACTGAGCCCAGGAAAAAGGTCAGCCCGATGTAGATCACCAGGGCGACCACCAGCAGTCCAAGCAGGGAATAGGAGAAGATCTTTTTCATGGAGAGCGTGGGGCCAATCAATCGGCCTTCGGCCCGGATTCAAGCTGCGGGGCGTCAAATGACAGGGAGCTCAGGCAGCGCGGAATCCTGCCGCCCGCCAGATTGCCCCTGAAATCCCTCCCTTGAATTCGCGCCCTCCGCGTCCGTTCCGCCGGCGGAAGCGCCCCGGATTACGCTTGTCATACCGCCCTTCGCCGGGACGCTGTGCGCCAACGCAATCATGGCCCAAGCCTATACTGAAGCCAGTATCAAGACCCTCAGTTCGCTCGAGCACATCCGCCTCCGCCCGGGCATGTACATTGGGCGCCTTGGCAACGGCACCCACGCGGAAGACGGCATCTACGTCCTGCTCAAGGAGACCGTCGACAACTCGATCGACGAGTTTGCGATGGGGCAGGGGCGCAAGATCGAGATCGAGCTCAACGAGCGGCTCGTCCGCGTCCGCGACTACGGCCGCGGCATCCCGCTCGGCAAGCTGGTCGACTGCGTGTCGATCATCAACACGGGCGCGAAGTACGACAGCGAGACCTTCCAGAAGGCCGTCGGCCTGAACGGCGTCGGCCAGAAGGCCGTCAACGCCCTGTCGCTCACCTACCGCGCGCAGGCGTTCCGCGAGGGCGAGACGAAGTTCGCCGAGTTCGAGAAGGGCAAGCTCCGCAAGGAGTCCAAGGTCCAGAAGACCGACGAGCGCAACGGCACCCTGATCGAGTTCACGCCCGACGGACAGCTGTTCGGCTCCGACTTCCGGTTCCGCACCGAGTTCATCGAGGACATGCTCTGGAACTACGCGTTCCTGAACCGCGGCCTCACGCTCACGCTCAACGGCAAGCCCTTCCGGTCCGAGAACGGCCTCCGCGACCTGCTCGCGAAGGAGCTGAGCGGCGACCCGCTGTACCCGATCATCCACCTCGAGGGCGAGGACATCGAGGTCGCGTTCACCCACGGCAACCACTACGGCGAGGAATACTGGTCCTTCGTCAACGGCCAGCACACCACGATGGGCGGCACGCACCTGGCGGCCTTCCGCGAGGCGCTGGTCGACACGCTGCGCAACCACTTCAAGAAGGACTACGACGCGGCCGACGTGCGCCAGGCCATCGACGCCGCCGTCTCGGTGCGCGTGCAGGAGCCGGTGTTTGAGTCGCAGACCAAGACCAAGCTCGGCTCGACCGACGTCGGGCCGAAGGGGCCGTCGATCAAGGAATTCGTCGGCAAGTTCATGCAGCAGTCGCTCGACACCTACCTCCACAAGAACCGGGAGGTGGCCGAGATCATCAAGCGCAAGATCGAGGAGAACGAGCACGAGCGGAAGGAGCTGGCCGGGATCCGCAGCCTCGCCCGCGAGCGCGCCAAGAAGGCCTCGCTGCACAATCGCAAGCTGCGCGACTGCCGCCTCCATCTCGGCGACCGCAACGAGCGCGCCGAGGAGAGCACGCTGTTCATCGTTGAGGGCGACTCGGCCGCTGGCTCGCTCACCGCCACCCGCGACGTGCAGACCCAGGCCGTCTTCGCCCTCAAAGGCAAGCCGCTCAACACCTACGGCCTGTCTAAGAAGGTCATCTACGAGAACGAGGAATTCCATCTCCTCCAGTCCGCGCTGAACATCGAGGAGGGGCTCGACGGCCTCCGGTACAACAAGATCGTCATCGCGACCGACGCCGACGTCGACGGCATGCACATCCGCCTGCTCCTGCTCTCGTTCTTCCTGCAGTTCTTCCCGGACGTCATCCGCAACAACCACCTGTTCATCCTCGAGACTCCGCTGTTCCGGGTGCGCAACAAGAAGGTCACGCGCTACTGTTACTCCGAGGAGGAGAAGCAGGCTGCGTTGGCCGAGCTGGGCGCCAGCGCGGAGATCACGCGGTTCAAGGGCCTCGGCGAAATCTCGGCGGGCGAGTTCAAGGACTTCATCGGCGAGAACATCCGCCTCGAGCCGGTCAACCTGCACCACCTCGCCAGCAGCGACGAACTGCTGGCCTTCTTCATGGGCAAGAACACCCCCGAGCGGCAGGACTTCATCATCGGCAACCTCCGGGTGGAAAAGGACCTGGTGGAGGCGTGAACGCCTCCAAGTAACAAGGGACAGGGACCAAGTAACAAGGCCGGCGAACAGCCTTTCCAATTAGCCCGGAGTTAACCCTGATCGGCGTTCCCTTGATACCTGTTACCTGTCCCCTGGAGCTTCTCCCTAGTACCTGTCACCCGAGACTTCTCTTCTTCTAGATGGCCAAACGTAAGAAATCTTCCAACGACCAGGCGGAGCTCCCGCTCGATGCCGCTCAGCCGAGTGACAAGGGATCGCCGAGTGACAAGGGACGAGTGACGAGTGACAAGAAGGCGGAGCCGGCCGTGGCCGCCCCGATCCGCGATCCGCAATCCGAAATTCGCAATGGCGAAGCCGCCGAGCCTCCGAAGCGCAAGAAGGGGCAGAAGGTTCAGGACGATCCGGCGCCGCTCGCGCAGAACTACCGGACCTGGTTCCTCGACTACGCGAGTTACGTGATCCTCGACCGCGCGGTGCCGCACATCGACGACGGCCTCAAGCCGGTGCAGCGGCGCGTGCTCCACACGCTGTGGGAGATGGACGACGGCCGGTTCCACAAGGTGGCCAACGTCGTCGGCGCGACGATGAAGCTCCACCCGCACGGCGACGCCTCCATCGGCGCCGCGCTCGTCGCCATCGCGCAGCGCGGCTGGCTCATCGAGCCGCAGGGCAACTTCGGCAATGTCTTCACCGGCGACGAGGCGGCGGCCCCCCGCTACATCGAGGCACGCCTGACGCCGTTCGCGCGCGAGGTGCTCTTCAACCCGAAGACGACCACGTGGCAGCAGAGCTACGACGGCCGCACCAAGGAGCCCGTCACGCTGCCCGCCAAGTTCCCGGTCGTCCTGCTCGAGGGCGCCGACGGCATCGCAGTCGGCCTCGCGACCAAGATTCTCCCGCACAATTTCAACGACCTCTGCCGCGCGGCGATCAATCACCTCCAGGGCAAGACGTTCCGGATCCTGCCGGACTTCCCGACGGGCGGCACGGCCGACTTCTCGGAGTACAACGACGGCGAGCGCGGCGGAAAGGTGAAGGTCCGCGCGACGATCGAGGTCCGCTCCAAGTACCTGCTCGCGATCACGGAGCTGCCGTACGGCGTGACGACCGAGACGCTGATCGAGTCGATCCTTGGCGCGAACGCGAAGGGCAAGATCAAGATCAAGCACGTCGACGACAACACCGCCGACAAGGTCGAGATTCTCGTCCACCTGCCGCAGGGCAGCGAGCCGGAGAAGGTCGTGCAGCAGCTCTACGTGTTCACGAGCTGCCAGATCCAGCTCTCGCCGGCGGCCTGCGTGATCGTCCGCGACGAGAAAACGGGCGAGGACAAGCCGCAGTTCCTGGGGGTGCGCGACATCCTCAAGCACAGCGCGGAGGCGACGAAGGCGCTGCTGAAGCGCGAGCTCGAGATCAAGCTCGGCGAGCTCGAGCAGCAGTGGCACTGGGACTCGCTCGAGCGGATCTTCATCGAGGAGCGCATCTATCGGAACATCGAGAAGTCGAAGACATGGGAAAGCGTGCTCACCGAGATCCGCGCCGGCCTGAAGCCGTTCCTCCGGCAGCTGCGCCGCGAGGTGACCGAGGACGACATCGTCCGGCTCACCGAGATCCGCATCAAGCGCATCTCCGCCTACAACCGCTTCCAGGCCGACGAGGCCATCAAGAAGATCGAGGAGGGCATCAAGGAGACGAAGTCGCACCTGAAGAACCTCACGGCCTACGCCGTCGCGTGGTTCGAGATGCTCGCCGAGAAGTACGGCAAGGGCGTCAAGCGCCGCACGAGCTACGACGAGATCGAGCAGATCAACGCCGCCGAGGTCGTGTCGGCCAACCAGCGCCTCTACGTCAACCGCGAGGACGGCTTCATCGGGCTCAACTGGCGCCAGCACGAGTTCGTGCAGGAGTGCACCATCCTCGACAGCGTGCTGTGCCTCATGCGCGACGGTTCGCTCAAGGTGTCCAAGGTCGGCGACAAGGTCTTCATGGGCCGCGACATCATGCACGTCGCCATCTGGCCGAAGGACGGCGACCAGAGTTTCTACACGATGGTCTATCAGGACAAGGAGTCCGGGAAGGCCTTCGCGAAGAAGTTCCAGATCGGCGGCCTCTCGCGCGACAAGCTCTACCCACTGGTGAAGAGCGAGGGCTCCCGGGTCGTCTATCTTGAGATCAGCAAGACCGAGAAGGAGATGCCGAAGATGCTCCACATCTCCCTCGACGGCCGCAGCGGCGCCCGCATCCGCGAGTTCGACTTCGACCTGACCCCCGTGCCCGTCAGCACCCGCACCGCCAAGGGTCTCACGGTGACCAAGTGGTCCGTGAAGGAAGTGAAGCGCCCCGACCTGGCGCTGAAATAGTCCCTCCGGCCAGGCTGGAGATTTCAGCCACCAAGAACAGCAAGGGCACGAAGACCCAGGCGCCTGGGCCTTCGCGTTCTCGGCGGACTTCGCGGTAAACCCGGATTAGTGTCACCGCCACGACCGCGAGGGACTTGTCCGGCGCTTCGTGTCCTTGGTGCCCTTCGTGGCGAACGCCAGCCCAGCATGTGCGGGCTCGCGCTCGGGCCGTTGCCTGACCTAGGTTCGCCGGCACGTTTGCCATGACGTCTTTTCCCCTGCGTGCGTCCCTCCTGTTTCTTGCCGCCTTGGTGGCCGGCGCGACTTGCCGGGCGGCCGAGCCGGCGAATCTCGGGGCGCACAAGGACGAGATCCGGGCATACGTGAAGTCGGGCGAATACCAGCGCGACCTGGCGAAGGTCGCAGGCGAGGCGGACGCCTGGCTGCAGGCCCGCGCCCGGCAGGGCGGGGCGAACCTGACGGTGCTCTTCGACGTCGACGAGACCCTGCTGTCGAACCTGCCCGAAATGGAGTCGATCGACTTTGGCTATGTGCCGCGGATCTGGACCGAGTGGATCGCGAAGGCCGAGGCTCCCGGCCTGACTCCCGCATGCGAGGTGTTCCGCTCGGCGCGACGGCTGGGCTTCCGGGTGATCATCCTGTCGGGCCGGCGGGAACGGGACCGGGCTGGCACGGAAAAGAACCTGAGGGCGGTCGGCTGCGGCGACTATGAGCGGCTGATTCTCAAGGCCGATGACGAGCATGTCACAACCGGCGCGTGGAAGACCGAACAGCGGCGAAAGCTGGTCGCGGAAGGCTGCGTGATCGTCGCCAATATCGGCGACCAGGACAGCGATTTCCTGGGCGGGATGGCCGAGAAGAACTTCAAGCTGCCCAGTCCGTTTTACCTGATGAAGTGAAGCCGCGGCTTCACTTCGTCAGGTAAGTAACAGGGAGCAGGGTCCAAGTGACAGGAATCTAGCTGTGGTGGAGCGCGTGGTACCCCACGCGCTTTCCTGGTCGTACCGCTTTCCCTCCGTTCTCCACGGCCGTAGGGCCCACGCCCCAAAACAAAAGGCCGCGCGATTTTCGCGCGGCCTCTAGACCTTGTTACCTGGGCTCCTGGCCCCTGTTACTTTTTATTTCTTCGGCGCCTGCGCCTGAATCTCGGCGAGGCGCTTGTCGATGTCGTTCATGCGGTTGATCAGGTCACCCTCGACCTTCTTGCGCTCGCTGCTGGAGACGATGCTCAGGCTGGCGGCGTCCTTGACGACATTGGCGGGCAGCGTGAGCAGGCGGGTGATGAGGCCCTGGTCCTTGAACGAGCTGAGGTAGAGGGCGGTGATCTCGTGGGAGAGCTTGAGGGCGTCCTGCGCGACGGCCTGCGTGGCCTGCAGGTTGTTGTTCAGCTGCTGGTTCTTCGCGAGCTCGGACGTGAGAACAACGCCGACTTGGTCGGAAATCTTCTGGCTGTAGGCGGCGATCGAGTCGCGGGTGAGGTGCTGGTCGTTCGCCATCTCGGCGAGGATCGGCTGGATCTTCTCCGCCATGCGCGAAGAGACCTTGTCCACCTGCTCGTTCTGCATGCGCTCGGCCTCCTCGGGGGTCTTCGGGAGCGGGTTGTACGGCTGGACCTTCTTCGCGACGGCCTCGGCGAGGGCGTTGATCTTGTCGGCGTTGAGCTTGTTGATCTCCTCGTCGGTCATGAACATGTCGGCCTGACGCTTGGCGATGGCGTCCTTGAGGAGCTTGTTCGTCGCCTCGATCTGGCGGCGATTTTCCTCGGAGGCGGCCTTTAGCGCGTCGTTCTGCTCGCGCAGCGGGGTGATCTCGGCCTGAGCGCGCGCCGCCATTTCACTCACGGTGCGCTGATGGAGCCAGAATGCGGCGCCGGTGATGAGCAGCGCGGTGAGGAGAATCGTCGGAAGTTGCTCTTTGAGTTTGGACCACATGTTCGAGGAGGGGTTGATCAGTGATATGAGGGTGATACGGCGGAAAAGCAATGAAAGGGTGGGCCGGGCTTTGCGGTTGTTTTTTGCCCGTTGCCGCGCAGGTTCGCGCCATGAGTCTGAACCGGAGCGAGCAGCGGCTGTTCGATTATGTGCAACGTCATCCGGAAGAGAGACATCACTGGCAGGCCAAAGTTCTTCGCCATGCCGCAAATGTTCCCGACCCGCATGAGGCCGCCCGCCAGCTCGACGGCGAGCTCTGGCGCTACTACCAGGAGCGGACCGCCGTCGTGCCGGAATTCCGCGACGCCGCCCGCCACGAGGGCGTCCAGCGCACGAGCATGAAGAACCTCGCCGAGTACCTCCTTCGCCTTTGGGCCCCGCCCAAACCTAAGAAGCCCAAGCCCGTCGACTTGCCCTAGCGCATCACCCGCCAACGCGAAATCCGGGAAAGGGACTTCGCTTGGAACCTTTTGGCGCCCGTGGCGTCTTATCCCGCACTCCCGCTTAGCGGGAGATTTGGGGTAAGTAAGAAAGTCATAGGCGGGTCGTCTAGGGGGAGGCGACCCGCCTTCTTTCTGCCCAAAACCAGCCGCCGCGGCCTTCGGGAATGCCCGAGGACCTATTAGCTCCGGCCCTCCTGCGTCACCGAGATGGCGATAAGGTTAAATAATGCGGTCTGTGTAACTCTATCATCGACAAATGGCACCGTGTGTGCAGGGTTATTCACAAGATATCCACACCGATGGAAAACCTGCGCGGGGCGGTTGCCCCTCATTCGCGGATCAAGGTATCGGCCAAAGTTAAGACCTTCGTGCTGGACACGAACGTCCTGCTCCACGATCCGCAATCGATTTACAAATTCGAGGAAAACAACCTCGCGATCCCGGTCGAGGTCCTCGAGGAACTCGATTCGATCAAGGGCGAGCAATCGACGGAGCGCGGGCGCAACGCCCGCCGCGTTCACCGCATCCTCCAGGAATTGCTGCCCGATTCCCGCTCGATGCACGAGGGGGTGGAGCTCCCGACGGGTGGCACGCTCACGATCATCATCAATCCGTACCTGATGGACGGCGGCCGGACGTCCGTCGGCATGCAGCGGCTGCGGTCGATTCTCCCGGATCTCTCGAAGAAGGACAACCGCATCATCGCCGCGGCGCTGTTCGTGCAGGAGCAGTATCCGCCGCCGACGATTCTCGTGACGAAGGACGTCAACGTGCAGCTCAAGGCGCGCGCGGTCGGGCTCGAGTCCGAGGATTACCTCAACGACAAGGTCCCGGAGACCGCGGAGGAGGCGAGCTACGGCGAGATCGGGGTCAACCTCTACGAGCTCCAGCGGTTCTGCTCCGAGGGCGAATTCGAGCTCAGCACGGAGGTGGCGAAGCCGCTTTATCTCAACGAATACGTCCTGCTCCGCTCCGACGAGGGCAAGACGATGCCCGCGCGCTACTACGGCGACGGCATCGTGAAGCGGCTCAAGATCCCGGATTTCGTGAAGGCCCCGGGCGGCATTCCGATCCGCGCGCGCAATCTCGAGCAGCAGTTCTTCCTCGATGCGCTCCTCGACGACAGCATCAACATGCTGACTTGCTTCGGCAAGGCCGGCACGGGCAAGACGCTGCTCTCGATCGCCGGCGCACTCCACCAGACGTGGGATGACAACTCCCGGTACGACGGCGTCTCGATCTCGCGTCCCGTGATCGCGCTCGGCAAGGACATCGGTTTCCTGCCCGGCACGCTCGAGGAGAAGATGAAGCCCTGGCTGCAGCCGTACTACGACGCACTCGAGGTGCTGATCCCGTCGAAGCCGCAGAAGGACCCGCAGTTTGCCTCCAAGAAGGTCTCCAAGAAGAAGCACAAGAAGCACGACCCGGGCTACCTCGCGGCCATAAGCGCCGTGACCCCGCCGCCGCCCTCGTCGAATGGCGGATCGAACGGCACCGCGCTGCTCAAGCCCTACGAGCGGCTGCTCAAGAGCGGTCTCGTCGAGATCGAGGCGCTGGCGTTCATCCGCGGTCGCTCGATCGCCCGCCGCTTCTTCATCCTCGACGAGGCGCAGCAGCTGACGCCGCACGAGGTGAAGACGGTGATCACCCGCATTTCCGAGGGTTCGAAGATCGTGCTGATCGGCGACCCGGCGCAGATCGACAACCCCTACGTCGATTCCCGCAGCAACGGCCTTGTCTACTGTCACAATCGCATGAAGGGCCAGTCGATCGCCGCGCACGTGAAGCTCACGAAGGGCGAACGCTCGAGACTCGCCGAGCTCGCGGCCGACTTGCTTTGAGCGGATCCTCCCGCCGGTCTGGCGCCCAGCCATGCGTGTAGCACTTCCCAGGGCGCTCCGGTGCGCCGCGCTGACCGGGTTGGTCCTTGCGCTCGGGACTTGGGCCGTCGCGGCGGCGCCGGAAGAGGTCAGCGTGCCGGTCCGGCCGGGTGAACCGGGCCGCGCGCCGTTCTGGAATGCCCACGCCCGCCGGTTCATCTGGGCCCCGGCGTTCGATTTCGCGGAATCCCCGGAAGCCAACTCCTACCGTTTCTCCCTCGCGCGGGACGGACAGGGATCAACCCGGGTCTTCGAGGCCGACAAACCGTGGCGGCCACTGTCGCCGGTCTGGGCGGACCTGCCGCACGGTCGGTATCGACTGACCGTCGAGGCGCTGGGATCGGGTGGCCCGGTGACGGTTGGCACGCGTGACTTCGTGAAGAGCCCGGCTTTCGCCGGCCAGGTGAGTCCGCCGGCGTACCCCTTTGCCGAGAGTGGACTGCGCTGCCTGCGGGACCTGCTGCGGCAGCGCAAGGTCGCCTCCTGGCTCGAGACGGGCCGGCCCGACGAGTTCTATCCCAAATGGATCTACCCGGGCATGATGGCGGCGGCGACGGTGGAAGGCATGACGACGCTGGCCCGGCACACGACGGACGCGCGGGAAAAGGATGCTGCCCTGCTGGTCGCGCGGCGCGCGGCCCAATTTCTGATGGACCTGCGGGAGCCCGCCGGGGCGCCGCTGGCCGGATGGCCGCGCACGTATTGGGACGGTGCGAAGGCCGACATCCACCCGGGCTTCCACGACCAGATCATGAGCCCCGGACCCGCGGAGGCCGCCCGCGCCTACCTCGATCTGTACGACCTGACTCGCGAGGCGGCCTATCTCGATTTCGCCACGGGAGTGGCGGACACTCTGGTTCGCACCCAGCTCGCGAATGGCACCTGGCATCTCTGGCTCGAGCGGGCGACCGGGCGGGCCAAGGAGCCGAACCTGGTGGTGCCGCTGGCGGCGCTGCGCCTCTTCAACCGTCTTATCGGCCAGTACGGCCTGTCGAAGTATGAACCGGCGCGCGACCGGGCGATGCAGTACTGCGTGACGGGACCGCTCCGGACGATGCAGTGGGACGCCCAGTTTGAGGACACGCGCCCGAGGGCGGCGTACCGCAACCAGTCCCACCGCGAACCCGTGCTGTTCGCGATCCTGCTCTTCGAGCGGGCCGGCCCGGGGGACGTCGCGGAAGCGCAGGAGCTGATGCGCCTGGTGGAGGATGGCTTTGTGGTGTGGGACCGCGACGACGCGGTGACCCGCGAGCGACTGTTCAAGCCGGGCAGCCGGTGGAACGGGCTGGATCCCGATTTCGGGTTGGACTGGTTCCTCCCGGCGGCGGTGGAGCAGTATGCCTTCTTCACGCCGATCAACGCCTCCTGCGCCGACCTGATCGAAGGCTGGCTTGCGGGGTATCGGGCCACGGGACGCCGGGACTACCTGGCCAAGGCCGCGGCACTGGCCAGCACGCTCACAGTGGCGCAGCGGTATTTCGGCGGGGGCGAAATCCCCACGCATCTCCGCCAAGTCCAGCCCGAGCTCAACTGGCTCAACTGCTCGGTGGAAGCTGCGGACACCCTGATCCGCCATGCTGCCGAGCTGGACTCCTATTTCGCCGCCGGCGGCACGCCCGGACCGAACCGCTAGGTGTAGTCTCCAGTCTGCCGGTCCAAGGACCCACGTGTTCCGCTGAGCAAGACACTTCCGCCCGATTCGAACTGCGAACTGCGAACGCCGAACTCCGAACCTCGCCTCAGGGCAAGGTTACTGTTCCGCCTCGCGCGCCATCAGCCAGAGCAGGTCGGACACGCGGTTGATGTACTGCTGGAGCACGGCTCGGACGGTGCGGCCCTGCTCGGGTAGGGAGATGATGCGGCGCTCGGCGCGGCGGGCCGCGGTGCGCGCCAGGTCGAGCGCGGCGGCATGGACGTTGGCCCCGGGTGTCGCCCAGCCGTCGAGCTTCAGCGACTTGGCCTCCAGCGCCGCGATAGCCTCATCGAGGCGTGCCAGCTCCGGCGCGCCGATCTTGCGGAACGCCGACTCGGTGTAGCGCGGCACGTCGCCCTCGGCGCAGGCCATCTCGCCCATCAGCGCCACGAGATCGTGCTGGATCAGCTCCAACTCGGCCCGGCGCACCGCGCGCGTGGACGAGGCCTTGGCGAAGCCGATCGCCGCGTTCAGCTCGTCGCAGGCGCCCACCGCCTCGATCTGGAAGTGATTTTTGGACACGCGCTGCCCGTAGAGCAGGCTCGTCGTGCCGTCGTCGCCGGTGCGCGTCGCGATGGAACGCCGCTTGGTCATGCCGTCTTGGCCGCCGGCGGGGTGCCGCGGCTTTCCTCGCGGGTCTGCTTGGCGAGCGTCTTCACCGCCTCGTCGAGGGTCGCGCGGACCTTCTTGGTCATCCGGTCGATGAACAGCACGCCGTTCAGGTGATCCGCCTCGTGCTGGAGGCAGCGGGCGAGGAGGCCGTCGCACTGGAGCACATGCGGCACGCCGCGCTCGTCCTGGAAGTGGACCTCGATCGCGTCCGGCCGCGCGACGTCGCCGCGGATGTTGGGGAACGACAGGCAGCCCTCCTCGAGGATGAAGTCGTCGGTGCCCTTGAGCGCGGTGATCTTCGGATTCACCACCGCCATGGGCATGAAAAGGTCGAGCGGCGGCTTTGCGCCGTCGAGGATCCAGTTGAAGTCGACCTCGGCGGGACGGACATCGACCACGCAGAGCTGGAGCGGCTTCCCGATCTGCTGCGCCGCCAGGCCGATGCCGTGGTGGGCGTGCATCGCCTCGACCATCTGGCCGGCCAGAGTTGCGAGCGCAGCGTCGAAAACCGTGATTTTCTCCCCTTTCTTGCGCAAAACCGGGTCGTTGTAGTGAACAATTGTAAAGGACATCGGTCGGTGTGCCGCGAGGGTGGGTTTGCCATCGGCGGCCCGCAACTAGATACTCCGCCACCATGACCGGCTCAGCTCGTTCCAGCTTCCAGTTCACTGCCCCCATGATGGTGGCGGTCGGCTGCGTGCTGGCGCTCGCCGCGTGGTCCCTGCCGGTCAACCTGAAGTCCATCAGCCCGGCGCTGCTCCGCGAGGCGGGGCTCGGCACGCCGTCCGTCGCGCAGTTCGGCCTGCAGCTCGTCGAGTCCGAGAAGATCGGTCCCGCCGCGCTCGCGCTCGACGCGGCCAAGGCCGTGCAGGATCCCGCGGCGCCGGCCCTCGAGAAGGGCCTCGGCGCGCTTTCGGCGCACACGCCCGAGATGGTGGCGTGGGGTGGGTGGGACCCGTTTCTCGATCCGCTGTTCAAGCTCCGCGAGAACCGCGGGCGGTCCGCCAGTACGCCGGTGCTCACGTTCTTCATCACCGAGAACGCCCGCCAGACGCTGCGCTCGTACCTGTCGCAGTCGCGCTCGCTCGGCGTGCAGTCGCTGCTGCGCCTGCGCGAGCTGTCCAACACCGGCCGGTTCGTGCCCGCCCACGATCCCGGCGGGCAGCCGCTCGAGGCGGTGATCCTCCTGACCGCGCTGCTGTACCAGGGCGAGCATCTCGCGCCGCCGTTGCAGCGCGAGCTCCGGCTCCGCGCCGAGACCGCGCTGGCGCAGAAAGACCTGGGCGAGCTCGAGCCCTGCTTCATCGACCTGCTGTCCCTCGGCAAGCGCCTCGACTGGGCCCAGCTCGGCGAGCTGCTGCGCCGCACCGAGAGCCCCAAGACTGTCGGCGAGTTCGCCCACCTCGCCCGCGTCGCCCCGGACGAGCTGCCCCTGATCTACACCGCCGCCCTGTACGCCGGGTCCGCCGACCGCGTGGCCTCCTATCTCATCACGTACGGCAAGACGGGTCTCGGCGATCTCCGGCTGGCGCTGGCGCACGGCCAGGGCGCCGTCAACCAGCTACTGCTCTGGCAGGTGCCCGTGAACCACGGCGCGGGCTCGAATCTCGGCGCGGCCGCCGCGCTCGTGATCCTGCATCCGCGCGTGATGATCGTCCTCAAGTATCTCGGCTACCTGCTGGCCGCGTTTCTCCTGTTCCGCGGGCTCGACCGCTGGATCGTGGCGCCCTGCGCCACCGCCACGCTCGGCGTCCCGCGGATGAAGAGCGGCGTCCTGGCGTTGCTCCTGGCCACGGTGTTCGTCATCGTGACCGAACCCTTCCTCCTCCGGGCGGCCCCGCTGTCCGAATACCGCTTCCGCCTGGTCCTGCCGGCCCTCGTGGCCACCTCGCAGCCGCCGGCGCCCACTCCTTCCACCACCACACCCACCATGGATGCCTCCACGCTAATCTCGATCGGCGTCTTCGCCGCGCTCCAAGTCGCGATGTACTTCACCTGCCTGCTGAAGATCCGCGAGGTCGCGCGCTCCGACGTCGCCCCGCTCGTCAAGCTCCGCCTCATGGAGAATGAGGAGAACCTCTTTGACGGCGGCCTCTACGTCGGCATCGCCGGCACCGCCAGCGCACTTGTCCTGCAGGTGCTCGGGATCATCGAGCCCAACCTGCTCGCCGCCTACTCGTCGAACCTGTTCGGCATCACCTGCGTCGCCCTCGTCAAGATCCGCCACGTCCGGCCCTTCAAGCGCCAGCTCATCCTCGAGGGCCAGGCCGCGATCGCCCGGCCCGCGTCATGAATCGCACGCTCCTCCTGATCCTCTGCGATTTCCTCCTGCTGAATCTCCTCGCGCTCACCCGCTGGGAGAAGGCGGAGCCGACGCGCCCGCACCAGCCGCCCGTGCCCGAGCTGGCCTCCAACGCCGCCACCAAGGACCAGGACCTGGTCGAGGTCATGCGGCTCTCGCTGGCCGACGAGCGCGCCAGCCGCGACGCCCTTGCGCAGAAGCTCTCCTCCACCGAGTCGACCCTCGCCCAGCGCGACCAGAACCTCGCCCAGCTCCAGGCTGACCGGGAGAAGATCGCCGGCTCGCTCGCCGCCACCCAGCAGGCCGCGGCCGAGCTGAACCAGCGGTACACCGCCGCGACCCAGGACGCGACCGCGACCAAGGAGCAGCTGGCCCGCATCCAGCGCGAGCTGGCCGAGAAGCGTACCGAGGCCGAGCGGCAGCAGCAGGCCCTCGCGGCCCTCAACCAGCAGCAGGCCGAGGCCCGCCAGCGGATCGAGAACCTCACCGTCGCCGTCAAGGTCGCCGAGCAGGAGAAGCAGCTCCTCCGGGAAACCGCCGACACCCTGAAGACCCAGGTCGAGGCCGAGCGCGCGGACCGCATCCGCGTACAGGAGGCCACCACCCAGCTCGCCCAGGGCGTCGGCCAGCTGGCCGAGAAGTCGGGCCAGCTCACCCAGGAGATCCGCGAGAACCGGCCCATCAACGCCAACGTCCTGTTCAACGACTACCTCGCGAACCGTGTCACCGCCCGCTTCGTCGCCGTCCGCGCCGGCCTGCTCGGGCCCGCCTCGAAGGAGAAGGCGGCGGCCACGGTGCTCGTGACCGACGGCGCCAAGCTCTACGCCCTGATGCACGTCGACGACTCACCGCTTTCCCTCACGGACACGCTGCCGGACTGGGACCGCATCACGGTCGACCTCGTCCACGCCTCGGCCCGGCCCACGCCCACGACGTCGCTGCTCTTCCTCTCGCTCGACCCGCGCGTGATCGCGATCCCGGTCGAGCCCGCGCAGGCCGCCGCGCTCGGAGTGAAGGTCTATCCCACGGCGCTCGAGCCGTTCAAGTTCCCCGAGGCCGTCCTCGTGAACGGCAGCGGCAAGGGCTACGGCGAAGTGGGCTTCAAGCTCGACCCGACCCAGCCGAGCTATGTCCGGGTCGACAATCGGCTGTTCAAGCGGATCTTCGGCGACTTCGCGCCGTCGCGCGGCGACCTCGTGCTCAGCAAGACCGGCGAACTGCTCGGCATCATGGTCAACAGCGACTACTGCGCGCTGGTGAACAATTTCCTCCCGACCAAGTCCCTCCGGCTCGGCGAGGTCTCCAGCCAGCGCACGAGCGAGATGCTCGACGCGCTCGCCGGCCGCAAGCTGGCCCTCCCGCAGAAGCTGCAGTGACGCACGGCGTCACCCGGCCACGAAGAGGATCGCGCCGAGCAGGCCCCACTGGAACCGCCGCTGCTCCGTGCGCCGGAAGCCGGCCTGCTCGATCAGCCTCTCCGATGGCGGCAGCGCACGGGCCGGCAGGCCGGTGCGCCAGCGGAAGAAGGCGTACAGGACGCTAAGCCAGAGCCGCGCCCGCCACCGCGCGGGTCCGGCCGACGGCAGCAGGAAGTCCGCGAAGAGCCAGCAGGCCCCGGGCCGCAGGGCTCCCGCGATCCGTCCCACCAGCATCCCGGCCTGGTCCGGGGTGAAGCAGTCGAGGAAGAAGAGCGTGACCACCGCGTCGTAACCCCCGGGCGGAAATTCCTGCGTCAGCGCGTCGGCGCAGATCAGGTTCACATTTTCTCGCCCGGGCAGGTCGGCGATGCGCTCGGCCGTGCAGGCGATCATGCCGGGACTCACATCGACGCAGTCGATCCGGGCCCCGGGCGCGAGCGCGAGCAGCCGCGCCAGGCACCGTCCGTCGCCTTCGCCCAGCACCAGGATGGAGGTGCGGCCTGCGAGACGATCGAGCAGGTCGAACCGCGCGCGCTCGAGATCCCCGCCGAACGCCAGCCACTCGAGCGCCCGGTAGATGCGCGCCAGCGGACTGAAGTCGGTGCGCTTCGCCGAGGTCATGGCTGGAGGATGTCAGCAGCGATAAACGTCACGATCCTTTTCACAGGAGGTAACGGAGGGAACGGAGAGTCCATGGCTCACTCGGCTCACCTCCGTTTCCTCCGTTGCCTCCTGTGAAATCCTCCGCCGCCTGGGTTGCGCTCAGAACCAAAACACCTCGAACAGGAGTACCGCGATCGGCGACATCAGGGCGATGTCCGCGAGCGCGCGGGCGAGGCGGGGACCGGCGCGGCGCTCCGCCAGGTCGACGAGACCGAGCAGCAGGCCGCTGACCGTGGCGCAGACGAGTGCGGTCCGCCGCGGCCCGCTGAGGTCGAACGCGAGGGCCGCTGTCGCGAGCGCGATCAGCCAGGGCAGGGCGCGGACGGCCCCGTGACCCTCGCGGAACTGCAGGGCGAGCGAGGTCTGGCCGTGGGCCTCGTCGACCGCCTGCTCCCACACCGAGATCAGCGCACAATTCGCGAAGCAGAGCAGGCCGAAGAAAGCCAGCGGTACCGCGAGGGCGCCCCACGCGATGCCGGGCGCCGCGGCCGGGAACACCGCCACGCCGCCGCTGAGCAGGGCGGCGACGCAGACTTCCTTCGGCGCCCGCCAGCGATGGTGCCGGTGCACGAGCTGGTGCGACAGCAGGTACGCGGTCGTCGGCCCCAGCAACACGAGGCCCGCCGTGAATTCCCGCCGCGTGAGCCAGATGCCCGCGAGGGCGAGGTCGAGCGCTAGCGCCGCGAGGCCGATCACCGCGAGCGGCCCGCGCCAGCGCTGGTAGAAGTGATGCCGCTGCGTCCGGATCTGGTCCGGCACCAGGCGCCAGCCCTCGATCCAGCGATCCGCGACGTAGGCCAGCCACACGCTCAGGCCGAGGATCGCCACATGGTGCCAGCCCAGCGGCACCCGCGCGACCCGCGCGAGCAGCCACTGCCAGCCCATCGCCACGAGCGGCGCGTCGAGCGACAGAATGGTCGGCCACTGCCACCAGTGCGGACGTCCGGGCACGAAGGGTTTCATGGTGACCGGTTCACGGAATACGCGGCGGGCCCGGAGGCCAGAACAAATCGGGCGATGACATGGTGCATTGCCCTGCGGCCCGCGCCGCGTACGGTGGGAGCCGATGCCCGCGCCCAATTTCCTGCTGATCCTCACGACCCAGTGGCGGGCGTCGGCGTGCGGGTATGCCGGTGATCCCAACGCCCGGACACCGCATCTCGACCGGTTGGCCGCGGCGAGCGTGAACTACACCCAGGCCGTCACGCCCCACCCCTTCGGGCCCTTCGCTCGCGCGGCCCTGCTGACTGGGACGCCTTCGCCGCAGAACGGGATCCGCGAGTATTTCGACCCGCTGCCCGCGGGTGCTCGCACCGTCGCCCATACGTTCAACGAGCGCGGCTACGCCACCGCCTATTTCGGCAAGTGGCATCTCGGCCGGCGTGATCCGCAGGCCGCGCTGGTCGGCCCCGCGCACGCCCAGACCGTCATTCCGCCCGGCGAACGCGGCGGGTTCTCGTTCTGGGAAGGATTCGAGGGCGGCTTTCTCCTGAATGACCCGTGGCTGCACGGCACCAGGCTGGCGGTGCCCACCCAGTTTCCCGGCTACCAGAGCGACGTCGTGTGCGGTCGAGCTGCCGAGTGGCTTGGGAATTTCGGATTTCGGAATCCGAATTCTGGAGCTACGCGGCCGTGGTTGTGCGTTGTCAGTGTGGAGGCGCCGCATCCGCCGTACGACGCGCCGGCAGCGGGAGTGGTGGCGCGCAGGCCCGAGGAATTGGTTCTGCCGGCCAATGTGCCGCGGGGTGGGGAGGCCGAGGCGAAGGCCCGGAAGGAACTCGCCGGGTACTACGCCCACATCGAGGCGACGGACCGGGCGATCGGGCGGCTGGTGGCTGGCGTGCCGGCTGACACGGTCGTGATCGTCACCAGTGTCCACGGTGACATGCACGGGGCCCACGGTCTTTTCCGCAAGGGCTGGCCGCACGAGGAAAGCGTACGCGTGCCTTTGCTGGTGCGACGCCCGGGTGTGTCGCCGCGCCGCGACAACTCTGCGGTGTCCCTGCTCAATCTTCCGGCGATGCTCTCGAACTCGGCTTGGACGCCACCGCCCGCGGCCCGCATCTCGATGCCCTCGGTGGTGGCTCTGCCACACCAGTGTGACCGCATCTGGCGCGGAGTGCGAACTCACGACCGCAAGCTCATCCTCAACGACGACGGTTCGCCGTGGCTCCTGTTCGACCTGGCCAGCGACCCGCTGGAAACCAGGAACCTCGCGAACGATCCCACCCGCCGCGACGAGATCACCGCGCTGCGGGCGCTGATGGAATAGGCGGAGTCTTCCGCCCCGTCCTCGAAGCGGATCCACCACGAAGATCACCAAGGGCACGAAGCTCTGGCATCCTCATTTTCGCGTTCCTAGCGGCCTTTGCGGTTAACCCGGATTGGATTCACCGCGAAGTCCGCCAAGTCCGCGAAGCCTTCGTCCGGCCTTCGTGTACTTCGTGGCGAAAATACGCCCCGTTGGTTGGACGATGTCGCGGCCTACTTAACGCGGGCGCCGTGCTTGATCACGAGGTCCACCCGCTGGAGCAGGTCGATGTAGCGCAGGACGTCTCCCTTGACCGCGATGATGTCCGCGTACTTGCCCTCGCTCACCGTGCCGACGTCGCGGTCGACCTTCATCATCACCGCTGGCCAGTACGTCGCGGCGCGGATCGTGTCCATGGGCGACATGCCGAGACGGTTGACCCAGATGTCGAGCTCGCGCCAGGTGGACTGGTTGTGGAATTTCATCGGGATGCCGCTGTCGGTCCCGATCAGCAGGACGAGCCCGGTCTTGCGGAGCTGGGCGAATTTCGCGGCGCTGGTCTGCGCGCGCAGCGGGGTGATCTGGTAGTACGCCAGCCAGCCGGGATGCTGGAGCGACGCCTTGATGTCGGCGACGATGTCGGCCGGGACGTCCAGCTGCCAGCCCGGGTCGTCGATGTGCATCGGGTTGCCGACGGTGTAGTCGTAGTTGAAGAAGCCCTCGATCGTCGGGCACCAGTACAGCGGCCCGAGCGACATCTTCGCCGTGCGCTCCTGGATGAGGGCGAGGATGTCCGGCGGGTACTCCGGCGCGGTCGCCAGGCCCGTGTGCTCGAAGCGGTCGACGCCCGCCTTCAGGCCGCGGCGGATTTCGTTGGGCCGGTGCGCGTGGGCCACGACCGGCAGCTTGTGCGCGTGCGCCTCGTCCACCACCGCCTGCACCTCCTCGTCGGTCATCTCGTCCTGGTCGATGAGCTTGATCACGTTCACGCCTGCCGTGGCCAGCTGGCGGACCTTGGCCCGGGCGTCGTCCGCGCCCTTGATGCCCCAGCGGAATGCCTCGGTGCCGGGATAGGCCTCGTGCTGCAGGAACGGGCCGGAGACGTAGAGGGTCGGGCCCGGGATCTCGCCGCGGGCGATCCGGTCGCGGACCGTGATGCTGTCCGCCAGCGGCGCGCCAAGGTCGACTGCGCTTGTCACGCCGGCCAGCAGCAGCTGGTGCGCAGCCGCCGGCATGATCTCGGACGCGAGGCGCTTAGGGTAGGCGGCGTCCCAGTGCGTGTAGTCGGAGTGCCCGAGCAGCATCGTGTGGACATGCGAGTCCCAGAGTCCGGGCAGCACGGACATGCCGGCGGTGGAGATCACCTCGTAGCCGGCCGGCACGGCCAGCGACTCCTGCGTGCCGACCGCGGTGATCCGCTCGCCGTCGATGAGGACCACGCTGTGGTTCACCGGCGCGCCGCCCCAGCCGTCGATCAGGCGTCCGCCGACCAGCGCGAGTTTCCGCGGCGCGGTCGCGGCGGGCAGGGCGAGGGGCAGGAGCAGCGCGAGCAGGACGGCGAGGCGAGCGGGGTATCTCATGCCGCGCATGCTGGCCCGGCGGGCGGCCCGGTCAACTGTGCTGCGGGGGCCGGGTGTCGCCCGTGCGGCCGAACAGCCGCCGGATCACGGCCGAGATCTCGTGCAGCTTCACCGGCTTGCTGATGTAGTCGTCCATGCCGGCGGCGAGGCATAGCTCGCGGTCGCCCTGCATCGCGTTGGCCGTGAGCGCCACGATCTTCGGCTGGCGCTCGGGGGCGAGGATCCGGCGGATCTCGCGGCTCGCCTCAAGGCCGTCCATCTCGGGCATCTGCAGGTCCATCAGCACCACGTCGTAGTGGCGGGTGCTGAGCGCGGCGATGACCTCGAGGCCGTTGCTCACCGCGTCCGCGCGGTAGCCGAGGCGCTCGAGGAAGCGGAGGGCGACCTTTTGGTTCACGTTGTTGTCCTCGGCGAGCAGCAGGTTGAGCGGGTACTCCGTGGCGAGCAGCGCCTCGGTCGCGGGCGCGAACCCGCTGGCGGAGGCGGCGCGCGCCGCGGGCGAGCCGAGGGTCACGACCGCCTGCAGGAGCTGGCTGCTCTTGAGCGGCTTGTAGATCACAAGGAACGGCGGGCTCTCCGGCGTCGCCACCGGCGCGGGCTGGCCGAACGGCAGCATCAGGAGCCGCGGCACGGGGGCCCCGGGCAGCAGGGTGGGCAGGGCCTCCGCTGGCGCGAGCGTGCCGTCGATCAGCAGCAGCGCCGGCGGCTGCGGCAGCGTGGGCAGGAGGTTGGCCGCGGCGGCGAGCGACGGCACGACCCGGGG
>DAOQKI010000011.1:0-57271 GCA_035334485.1 Opitutaceae bacterium | reverse complement strand
CGGGAGGTGGCTGAGTCATTCGCCGGTGTCCTGGCCCAGACGTTCATCCGCCAGCGCACGGCTGACGGGTATCCGCCGGGATTCGTGCGGGCGTCGGTGCCGCCGCGACCTTGGTGGGACACGATGTGGACCCGTGACGCCGGCACCTTTCTGCGTGAATTGGTCGCCTGGGGGTATCTGGAGCATGCCGCGCTGGTCGCGCGCTGCCTCATCGAGGGGGTGGCGCGGAACGAGGCGGGTTTTCACGCTTTTCCCGAACGGCTGTATCCCGGCCGTCCCGAGGCGGGGGACGAGGTCGATGGCACCGCGGCGATTGTGATCGGGATGGTGCACCTGTGGCGGCACCTGCCGCCGGGGCATCCGATGCGCGCGTCGCTGTACGAATTCCTCCACGAGGCCGCGTCGCCCGTGCGCCACCTGCAGGCGCGCGCGAGCGAGCAGGGACTGATTGCCGGCACGGGTGAATTTGGACCAGGCTGCGGGGTCGACGGCTACTACTGCAGCTGCGTGCAGAACCACCTCGCGGCACTCGCCCTGCGCGCCGTGGCGCAACTCGAGGCAGCCACCGGAGCGCCGGACCTCGCGAACGCTTACCGCACCTCTGCCGAGGCCCTCGAGCGAAAGATGCTCGCGAGCATGCGTTACCCCGACGGGTCCTGGATGTGGGGCGTGCGGCCGGACACCCATCTGCCGGATGCGAGGGTACTCGAGGAGCCGGTGAACCGTGGCACGGGCCTGCACAACGGAGTCGCCTCGATGTATCCGGACGCCTGCGGGCTTGATCCGCTCCTGGCGTCATGGCCGTTGGCGGCGACCTGCGAGGCCACGTTTGACCGGCTGCTGCGCGCGCCGCTGCGGCACCAACAGTTTTTCACCCACGGCTTCTGGCCGCAGTGGGATCCGCCATTCCGCGGGGGCCTGAGCAGCGGTCCGTCGTACGGCGAGGGCTATGCGCTCCAGACCATGCTCCTGTTCGATCGCCTCGACTTGGCGGACCGCTCGCTGCGCTGGCTGGCACGCGCCACGTACGACGCGCCGCCGGCACCCGCCTACCGGCTGGACCGGCCGTCGCGATTCTTCTTCTACGAGCGGACCTATTCACCGGACGCCCTAGGCAAGGTCGAACTCGAGGAGGGCTGCGGGGCGTTGAATCTCGTCAACGTGAGCGAGCCCCTGAAGGTCGCCCGCCTGATGCTTGGCGTTGATATCACCGCGGACCAAGAGGTGCGCCTCGCGCCGCGCTTGCCCGCCTGTGTCCGGCGGATTGTGGCGGAGGACTGGCCGCTCCTCAGCGAAGGCCGGGTGGTGCGCGCGCGCCTTGCATTGACCCGGAATCTGGACGGTTCGATCGGGCTCGAGTGTGAAGCGTCGGCTGGGGAGGCGATCAGGCGACTAGCGGTGCGTCACGGCACCCGAGAACGCAGCCGCTACGAAACGTTCACCGACGTGCGACGCCTCCAAGTCCGCCTCAGTCTGGAATGAACTTCTGGCGCCGGGCGCCGCTGCGTCCCCGCACCGGCCGGCGATCCGCCGGCGCGCTGTAGGGCTTGCGGCGGTACCCGGTGCGATTCGGATCGGTGGCGCAGCGGATCTGGAAATCCTGCATGCGCTGGAAGAGACCGAGCAACTGATCGGGCAGCGGGTACTCGTCGAGGCCCGTGCGCGCGAGTGCGAGCAGCAGCTCGTGCGTGGCTTCGAGCGTGGAGAGACAGCCTTCCTGCGGCTGCTGCTTGATGACGTAGCGGCTGGGCCCGGTGGCAGTGAACATCACGCGCGGCAGGGCCTGCAGCGTTCGGCTCAGACGGAGCATCTTCCGGGCACCGGCCCAGGTCGCATCGAGCAGGAACACGACCAGCTGCCGGCCCTGCAGGTCGGCGGGCGTGAGTTCGCCCTCGGAAAGGTTGCGCGCCTGGACGCCCGGGTAGAGCAGGACGGGATGATTCGCCGGATCGCGGATGATCGCCTGCACCGTCTCGTCCTCGTCAAACGAGACGCCCATGCGCACCTCTGAGTTGGGCAGACAGAGATGTGTGAGCCGTCCCGTGGCCGCCTTCTCCTGTTTGAATTCCTTCGGATGCATCAGGAACACGAAGCGTGTCCGCGTCGGCATCGGCGTGATGGACGAGCACCAGCACAGCGCCTTGGGCCAGAAGCAGCGGTAGCAGGTCTCGCGGCTCATGCGACGGCTACGCGCGGCGGCGGGCGAGCGGGAAGCCCACGGCGAACACCAGGATGCTGCCCGCGATCGCGGCGAAGATCGGCTCGGGCAGGATGGACGCGTTGGGCACGCCGGCGGCGCCGGGTACAAGGGCCATGACACCCGCGGCCAGACCGCGGGGCAGTGAGACCCACGCGACATTCTTCTGGGCCGCGGTCAGGTCGCTGTCGGCCAGCGCCAGCCACGCCGCGGGCCAGCGCACCACGAGCAGCACGAGCGCGAGCAGGCCGCCGAGGAGCAGCGGACCGGGCGCGGCCGGAAGGCTGGCGCCGATGAAGGTGAAGAACAGCGACTTCACGATGAAGAGCGCGAATTCCGAGAGGAGGATCGAGTTGTCGCCCAATTCAAAACTCAGGTCTGTTCCGCCCGACAGGCCCAGCCGTCCCAGGATGACGCGGGCATTGCCGAGGATCACCGCGGCCGAAAGCACCGCGAGCGCCGGGCTGCCGCCCAGGCGGCCGGTGACCGCGTAGAGCAGGAGCATGATCGCCGCGAGGAAGATGTAAGCGTGGCGGCTCTTAACGAGCAGGTGGACGAACAAGACCAGCAGGAGGCCGCAGGCGGCGCCCGCGAGCACGCCGACGCCAAAGGTGCGACCCACGCTGAGCAGCGGGTCACTGACGGACAGGTGGCCGGCCACGATCAGGTCAACCATCACGCCGGTGCAGACCACGACGAGCACGTCGGTCAGCGCCGACTCGACATTCAGCGGCTGGGCGACCTTGTCCTCGACCTTGGCGAACCCGAGCGTGGACATCACCACGACCGAGCTGGACCCGCCGAGGATGAGCCCCGTGAGGACCGCGAGCTGCCAGCCCCACGTGGTCGGCAGATAACCGGCGCGCACCAACCCAAGGATGGCGAGCGCGATTCCGCCCGTTGATGCGGCAAAGGTCAGCACCGCGAGCTTCGACGCCTTCCACGCGTGCGTGAACAACTGCTGGATCGGCAGGCCGAGGCCGCCGTGGAAGAGGACGATGATGATCGTGATGGCGCCGAGCAGCGGCGCGGCGTGCTGGAGCTCGGCGGGTTTGACGAGGCCGAACACCGGACCGAGTCCGGCGCCGACGCCGATCAGCCAGACCGCATCGGGTATGCCCGTGCGTCGAAACAGCCACTGGCCCAGAAGTCCGACAAGGAAGATGCAGCCGATGGCGACGAGGAAGGCTTGGTCGTGGTCCATGGGGGATGGTCCGCCGACTGTACGGTCCGGCCCGCCAGCGAGGCAAGGGGCCTGTTTCCGTCGCGGCTGACTACATCCCGGGGAAGCCGCCGCGCCCGCGCATGGCCTCGAACTGGCGCATCATCTTCTTCGCGCCGCCGCCCTTCATCATCTTCATCATCTTCTGCATCTGCTGGAACTGCTTCATCAGCTGGTTCACCTCGACGATCTTCACGCCGGCGCCCTTCGCGATGCGGAGGCGACGGTTGCCGTTGAGGATCTCGGGCTTCAGGCGCTCCTGGCGGGTCATGGAACGGATGATCGCCTCGGTGCGGCCCAGCTGTTTCTCCGCGTCCGGCCCGACGTCGACGCCGCTCATGCCGGGCATCATGCCCAGGATGCTCTGCATCGAGCCCATCTTCTTCACCTGCTGCATCTGCGCGAGGAAGTCCTCCAGGTTGAAGTCGGCCTTGCGCATCTTCTCCGCCATGCGCTCGGCTTCCTTCTGGTCGATGTTCTCCTGCGCCTTCTCGACGAGCGACACGACGTCGCCCATGCCCAAAATGCGGGAGGCGAGGCGGTCCGGGTAGAAGTGATCGAAGTCTCCGGTCTTCTCGCCGGTGCCGACGAACTTGATCGGCACGCCGGTGATGGACTTGATCGAGAGCGCCGCACCGCCGCGGGCGTCGCCGTCCATCTTGGTCAGGACGAGGCCGGTGAGCGCGAGGGCATCGTGAAACGCGCGGGCGACATTGACGGCCTCCTGACCGAGTGCGCCGTCGGCGACCAGCAGGATCTCGTCGGGCTTCACTGTGGCGCTGAGACGCTTCACCTCCTCGATCAGCTCGGTATCGATCTGAAGGCGGCCGGCGGTGTCGAAAATGATGCAGTCGCAGGTCGCGGCGCTCGCGGCGGCGAGGGCGGCGGTGCCGATGGCCGGCACGTCCTTCGACGCGCGGTCGGCGTAGAACGCGACCTCCTCCTGCTTCGCCAGGATCTCAAGCTGGTCGATGGCCGCGGGACGGTAGATGTCGCAGGCCGCGACCAGGGGCCGGTAACCGCGTTTCTTGAGGAGCTTCGCCAGCTTTACCGTGGAGGTCGTCTTGCCGGAGCCGTGGAGGCCGACCATGAGCACGCGTAGCGGGCGGGCGGTGGAGAGAGTGGTGGTGCCCTCGCCGAGGAGGCGGACCAGCTCGTCGTGGATGATCTTCACGACCTGCTGGCCCGGGGTGACGGACTTCAGCACCTCCTGGCCGACGCACTGCGCCTGGACGCGCTCGATGAAGTCCCGGACGACCTTGAAATGGACGTCGGCGGAGAGCAGGGCGGTGCGGACCTCCTGGAGGGCCTCCGCCATGTTGGACTCCGAGAGCTGGCCGACGCCGCGCAGGTTGCGGAGGGCGCTGCCGAGTTTGTCGGTGAGGGATTCGAACATGGAAAGGGGCAATAAGAGCGGCGACGAGGCGGGCGGCAACCAAAACTGGGAGGACAATCTCAACGTCGAACTTCGAACGCCGAACGCCGGACGTCGAAGGGGAGGGCGAACGCTCAACATTCAACGTTTGACGCTCAACGCTCAAGGAAAGCGATCGAACCGGGCATCAACGGATTCGATGCGCTGAACGTTGAGCGTTGAATGTTAAGCGTTGAGCGTTCGCCCGCCACCCACAGCCGCGCCCTAGTGCGAAAGTATCAACCGGTCCCGTCATCCCTTTTTGTGTGGCATAGCAGCTTTCCCTTCTGCGACGCTGGGAGAATTAAGCACCATGAGCTCCCCGTCACCGAGCAGTCCCTGGGTCGCGAAGCATGTCGCGGCCCTTCCCAAGAGCGGCATCCGCGACTTTTTTGAGCTCGTGGCCGCCCTCAAGGGCCAGGACGTGATCTCGCTGGGCGTCGGCGAGCCGGACTTCGTCACGCCGCAGCACATCCGCGACGCCGTGGTCGCCAATCTGCAGCGCGGCCGGACCTCCTACACCTCGAACCTGGGACTCATCGAGCTGCGCGAGGAGATCGCCAAGTACGTGGAGCACCATTTCCACGTCAGCTATCGGCCGACGGACCAGATCATCGTGACCGTCGGCGTGAGCGAGGCGCTCGACCTGGCGTGCCGGGCGCTGATCAACCCGGGCGACAAGGTGATGTACCACCAGCCGTGCTACGTGAGCTATTTCCCGAGCATCGCACTGGCGCACGGGCAGGGGATCGCGGTCCCGACCTACGCGAAGGACGACTTTGCCCTCACCGCGGAGGCGCTGCGCGCCGCGTGGCAGCCGGGCACGAAGATCCTCATGCTCAACCTGCCGTGCAATCCGACCGGCGGCACGTGCACGCGGGAGCAGCTGGAGAAGATCGCGGCGTTCTGTCGCGAGAAGGACCTGCTGGTCCTGACCGACGAGATCTACTCCGAGCTCACGTTCGAGGGCACGCACACGAGCATCGCGAGCCTGCCCGGCATGGCGGAGCGGACCATCTTCCTCCACGGCTTCTCGAAGGCGTTCGCGATGACCGGCTGGCGCATCGGCTACGCCTGCGGACCGGCGCCGCTCATCGACGCGATGATGAAGGTGCACCAGTACACGATGCTGTGCGCGTCGATCATCGCCCAGGACGCCGCGCTCGAGGCGCTGCGCCACGGCTGGGACGAGGTGATCAAGATGCGTGACCAGTACCATCGCCGTCGCGACCTGATTGTCCGCCGGTTCAATGAGATCGGCCTGAAGTGCCATCTCCCGCGCGGCTCGTTCTACGCGTTCCCGAACATCACCTCGACCGGACTCTCCGAGAAGGACTTCGCCGTCGGGCTGCTCGAGAAGCACAAGGTCGCGCTCGTGCCGGGCACCGGCTTTGGCGAGGGCGGTCGCGGTCACGTCCGGGCCTGCTTCGCCACCAGCTACGAGAAGATCGGCATCGCCTGCGACCGGATCGAGCAGTACGTCGCCGGCATCCGGGCCAAGGGCTAGGCTCTGGCTCGGGCGTCGCTCCGATCAGGGTTAGCCACGAAGAGCGCGAAGCGCACGAAGGCCGAGCCGTTCGGATTGGGCTTCGTGTCCTTGGTGCCCTTCGTGGCAACTCGCAGTTCCGCCGGGACTTTTCGGCGGCAACTATTGGCTGTATTCCAGCTCCATTCTCCCCTCTGCTAACTCCAATCTTAATGAATCGCACCGTCGCCATCGTGGGCCGGCCCAATGTGGGCAAGAGCCGCCTCTTCAACCGCCTCGCGCGGAAGCGGATCTCCATTGTCCATGACCAGCCCGGCGTGACGCGCGACGTTATCTCGGCGGAGGTCGCGGACGGTGCTTACACGCTCCTCGACACCGGCGGCATCGGCTACCGCGGCCTGGATACGCCCGCCGCCCTCACCAAGGCGTCGGAGGCGCAGGTCGACTTTGCCATCGAGACCTCGGCGTTGATCCTCTTCGTGATCGACGGTCTCGAGGGACTGACGGCGCTCGACGAGCGCATCGCGAGCCGCCTCCGCAAGAGCAAGGGCAAGGTCCAGCTCGTCATCAACAAGGCCGATTTCGGCGACGAGAAAATCGAGCTGGCCGATGCCTACCGCCTCGGCCTCGGCGAACCCCTGCAGGTGAGCGCCGAGCACGGCCGCGGCGAGCCCGAGCTCCGCGAGGCGATCGCCGCCGCGCTCGGTCCCGTCCCGCCCGCCGACGCGCCGCGCGACGCGCAGACGCCGCTCGGCGTGTGCTTCATCGGACGCCCCAACGTCGGCAAGTCGTCCCTCAGCAACCGGCTCCTCCAGAGCGACCGGCTGATTGTGAGCGACGTCCCGGGCACGACGCGCGACGCGGTCGAGCTGCCGTTCGAGTTCCGCGGCCGCAACGGCCAGCTCTATCCGTTCCGCCTGATCGACACCGCCGGGATCAAGGCCGCGACCAAGCTGGCGTCGCCGGTCGAGTATTTCTCCCGGCTCCGCTCGCTCGACGCGATCAAGCGCACTGACGTGGTCTTCCTCGTGCTCGACGCGATGGACGGCGTGACGCAGCAGGACAAGGCGATCGCCGGCGAGGCGGTGAAGGAGCACAAGCCGATCGTCGTGGTGGTGAACAAGTGGGATCTCGTGAAGTCCGCCTTCAAGCGCCCCGAGGGCATCGGCGACTACAAGAACGAGCGCGAGTACCGCGAGAAGTACGAGAGGGCCCTGTTCGACCGGCTGTATTTCACTCCCGGCTCGCCGGTGATCTTCGTCTCGGCGCTCAGCGGCTACGAGGTCGACCGCATGCTCAACTCGGCGGTGAAGCTCAATCGCCAGCAGGATCTCAAGCTCCCGACCGCGCGGCTGAACCGCCGGCTGGAGTTCCTGACCGAGCGCACGCCGCCGCCGGCGATCGGCGGCCGGCGCTTCCGGATCTACTACGCCACGCAGACGGGCAACCGGCCGTTCCGGATCCGGCTCTTCTGCAACCGCGAGGAAAAGCTCACCGAGCAGTACCGGCGCTACCTGGAGGCCGGGCTGGTGGAGGAGTTCGATCTCGCTGGCTGCCCGATCTACTTCGATCTCGTGGGCAAGGAAAAGCACGAGCCCGGCACGCCCTATTCCGGCAAGGCGGCGAAGGCCGAGGCGCACCAGGCCAAGTGGAAGGCCCGCGAGGCGACGGACGCGGACGAATTTCCCCATGAAACTCTCGAAGACTGAGTACCGGGGCGGCGAGGCGCTGCAGCTCTCGACCTCCGCGCTGGAGCTCGTGGTGCCCACGCAGGTGGGCCCGCGCGTCACGTCGCTTCGCTCCCGCCGCGGCTCGGCCGGCAATCTCTTCCTTGAGTTCCCGGCCGACGAGCAGCGCTACCACGGCTACTACCTGCGCGGCGGCCACCGCCTGTGGCATTCGCCGGAGGATATTGTCCGGACCTACCAGCCGGACGACGCCCCGCCGGCCCTGAAGGTGCTGCCCAAGGGGATCTCGCTGGTGCAGCCGGTGGAGCAGCTCACGGGCCTGCGGAAGGGCATGCGCTTGGAACTGCTGGGTGAGCGCACGATCAAGGTGACGCATACCCTGGCCAACCGCGGTGCGTGGCCCGTCACGTGCGCCCCGTGGGCGCTGACCATGTTCCCGGCCGGCGGCTATGGCGTGCTCTCGCTGCATCCGAAGGGCGACCATGCCCGCGGCGACCTGCTGCCGACCTACTCGCTGGTGCCGTGGACGTTCACGGATCTCTCGCAACCCACGTGGCAGGCGCGCCGTGATTTCATCGGCATCGACGTGGCCCGGGCCAAGTCCGCCCAAAAGCTCGGCATCACGAACTACCCGGGCTGGTCCGCCTACTGGCGCCGCGGCACGACGTTCGTGAAGTACGCGGCCCCGATCGCCGGCGCCACATACCCGGACCTCGGCAGCTGCTTCGAAGTCTTCACCAACGGCAACATGCTCGAGCTCGAGACGCTCGGGCCGCTGGCGCCGCTCGCGCCGGGCAAGACGACCACGCACATCGAGTACTGGACCGTGCTGGATGGTCTGCCGAAGCCGTCGAGCGACGCCGTGTTCGCCAAGACGCTGGCCCCGGCGGTCCGGCGCTGGCTCGCGACGATCCGATAGCCTCCGCGCAGCATGAGCGCGCCCCTCCGTCTAGTCTTCCTCGGCTCCGACCCGATCGCGCTCCCGCTGCTCGACTGGCTGGCCGGCGAGGGCAGGGAGGTAGCCACGGTGGTCGGGGTGTTCACGCAGCCCGATCGGGCCACTGGCCGAGGCCAGAAGGTCGCCGCGAACGAGATCAAGGTCTGGGCCGCCGCCCGCGGGCTGCCGGTGCATCAACCGGAGAAGATCACCGAGCCCGTCCGGCTCGCGCTGGCCGAGTTGCGGCCGGATGTGTCGCTCGTGATGGCGTACGGTCACATCCTCCGCGACGACTTCATTGCGACGCCGCGTCTCGGCAGCCTCAACCTGCACACCTCGCTGCTGCCGAAATACCGGGGCGCGTCACCCATCCAGACTGCGGTGGCCGGAGGCGACCGCGAGACCGGCGTCACCCTGATGCGGATCGTGCGGCAGCTGGACGCGGGCCCGGTCGCGGACGTCGAGCGCGTGGCCATCGGTGCGGAGGACACCGCCCTCGACCTCGACCGGCGCCTCGGTGAGGCGTGCGTGCCATTGCTGCGGCGGGCGCTGCCGAGGCTGCGCGACGGCACGCTGATCTTCACACCGCAGGATGAAGCCGCCGCGACGTTCTGCCGTCGACTTGAGAAGGGCGACGGTGCCCTCGATTTCCGGGTCGCCGCGCGAGCGTTGGCGGCGCGAATCAACGGACTCTTTCCCTGGCCGGCGTGCACCGTGACGATCCAGGGCGTCGAGGTTAAGTTCGGCCTTGCCGTGGCCTCCACCGGGCAGGGTCAGCCGGGTGAGGTGGTCGAGTCCGATAGCAGCGAGCTGCGCATCGCGACGGGCGAGGGGATTCTCGCGGTGCGCCGGCTGCAGCGTCCGGGTGGCCGCATGCTGGCCGCGGCCGAGTTCCTGCGGGGTTTTCCGATCCCCACCGGGACCGTCATCGCCAGCCGGGAGATGACGCCGCTCGTGGGCGAGCGGCCGTTCCGGCGCTGACCGGCGGCGGGCCGGGATTTCCCGGGATACGGTCTTTCTTGTTTTTGCGGACCCCATGACGCAATCTGCCGCTCCATGTTGAAGCGATCTATCCTGACGGTCGGGGCCGCGCTGATCCTGGCGCTGACCGCGCGGGCCCAGTCCACGCAGGTCGAGCTGGCCAACCTTCGCGAGGATGTGCGCGGACTGGTGCAGCGGGTCGGCGAGCTGACCCTCCGGGTCGAGGCGCTCGAGCGCCAGAACGCCGAGCTGCGGGAGAAACTCAACGCCGGGACGCCGGCCTATGCGACCCTCGAGCAGCTGAACGACGCCGTCACCGAGCTGAGGCGCGCCATCGCGGCTGGCGACAGTGCGACGGCCGAGCGCGCCGCCACCCAGATCAAGCGGTTGGGCGACGCGACCAATGCGGCGATCGATTCCCTCGCCAAGGGCATGGCGACGCGGCCGACCGTGACGACCTTCAACGAGAATTACCCGAAGGAAGGCGTGAGCTACACCGTGCAGAAAGGTGACACGCTCGCGCTGATCGCGAAGAAGACCGGCGCGAAATCCCAGGACATCATCAACGCGAACAAGATCGTGGATCCGTCGCGCATCCAGGTCGGCCAGACGCTCTTCATTCCCACCGGACCCGCCAAATAATCCCATGGCTGCTGCTCCCAAATCACGACTCGGCCGCGGACTCGGCGGCATCATCTCCAACTCGGCGGCGGTTACCCCGAAGCCCGTGGCGCCCGGCGCCGGACCGGCCGTGCCGGCTCCCGCCGCGGCCCCGACCGGGGCCCCCGGCTACCTCGAGGTGGCGGTGCACCTCGTCGAGCCGAGCCCCTACCAGGCCCGCAAGGAGATCCCGGCGGAGCAGCTCCACGAACTCGCCGAGAGCATCCGGTCCGAAGGCCTGCTCCAGCCGATCGTCGTGCGCAAGGCGGGCGACAAATACCAGCTCATCGCGGGCGAGCGTCGTTGGCGCGCGTTCCAGCATCTCAAGCTGAAGGCGATCCCGGCGCGGTTGGTCGAGGCCAGCAACGCCTCGGCGGCGGCCCTCGGCCTGATTGAGAACCTCCAGCGCGAGGGCCTGAACCCGATCGAGGAAGCCCACGGCTACGCCAGTCTCATCCGCGATTTTGACCTGACCCAGGAGACCGCCGCCGACCGCGTCGGCAAGGCGCGGGCCACCGTGGCGAACAGCCTGCGTCTGCTCAGCCTCGACGCCGAGATCCAGGGCTACCTGGCCAAAAACATCATCAGCGTCGGCCATGCCAAGGTTCTCCTGGGCCTGGGTGACACCGCGCAGCGGGCGGTCATGGCGCGGCGCGTGATCGAGGAGGGCCTGAGCGTCCGGAGCACCGAGAAGCTCGTGACCGAAAAGAAGGCGACTTCCGGCCACGCCCGCACCGCCAAGGCGCGCAGCCTCTCGAGCAAGGACGCCGAGGCGGTCGCCGACATCGAGAAACGGCTGACCTCCCATCTCGGCGCCCGGGTCGCCGTGATCCATTCTCCCAAGAAGGGCCGCATCGTCATCGAGTACCACGGGAACGAGGACCTTCAGCGCCTGCTCGAGAAGCTCGGCCTCGAGACGTGACGGAGGACAGTGGACGGTGGACGGAAGACGGTGGGCGGTGGACTGTGGCAGTAGGCGGTCCATGCGGGCTGTGGTCGGCCGTGGCTACTTATCTACTGAAAGCTCATGCCGTTGCCCGAGAGGACTGCAGCACTGACGCAGGCTACAATCACCGTCCACAGTCCACCGTCCACCGTCCTCCGCCTACCGTCCGCATCGCGGCATTGACAATCCCGGCCGTCGCCTGCTCTTTTGACCCCTTCTCATGAGCATTCTCCTTCCGATCCTGACTGCGGTCCTGATCCTCATCTCGGTCTTCCTCATCCTCGTCGTGCTGGCCCAGAAGGCCAAGAGCGACGGTGGCGTGGGCTCCGCCCTGGGCGGCGGCATGACCGAGGCCACGTTTGGCGCCGACACGGGTAACGTGTTGAGCAAGGCCACGATCAACGCCGCGATCGCGTTCTTTGTCCTGAGCTTCGCCCTCTATCTCGGCCACATCTACCAGCGGAAGCACGCGGCCGCCGCCGCGGGCGACGCGCTCCCGACCATCAACGCCCCGGCCAAGCCCGCCACGGCTCCGGCGCCGTCCGCTCCGGCTTCGCCGAAGCCCTGATTAAGCATGGCCTTGGTGGCAGACTTTGCGCCCGCCTTCATAGGGCGGGCGCTTTTTGTTTCGGTCCTCCTCGCCGTCGGGCTGCGCGCCGGACCGCCCGCCCATTCACCGTCCGCGCCGTCAGAGTATTTCCAGCTCGGCGGCCCGAACCAGGACGAGGGACGCCGTGCCCTCGAGGTGTTCCGCCGCGCCGGCATTCCGGGCGAGTACTACCTCGAGTTTGACCTCCGGATCTTTCCGCGACGCGGCGACGAGCGCGATGTTCCCGGCCGACTCTGGGGCGGCCGCAATGCGGCCGGCGCCGTCACCCGCGTTGCCTTTTCGCTGGCCGAGGGAGGGGAGCGTCGGCTGCTGCTCCAGAACGGCGAGGACGCCCGCGTTTGGAGTCTCGACACCGCCGGGGCCACGCCGGTGACCCGCCTCGTGGATTCCTTCGAGGCGCTCGCCCCGGGCGTTGAGCTCACCGCCTTCGACCTCCTGATGCCCTACATCTACTGGAGCGACTGGAAGCTCGAGCGCCTGACCCGGGTGCGGAGCCGCCCCACGCACGTGTTTCTTTTCCGCCCGCCGGCGTCGTTCGCCGCCCAGCATCCGGAAATCAAGGGCGTCCGGGCCTACCTCGACACGCAGTTCAACGTGCCGGTGCAGACCGAACTCCTGGGGGCGAAGGACCAGATCCTGCGGACACTCTCGCTCGTGGACCTGGTCAAGGTCTCCGACCAGTACATCCCCAAGTCCGTCGATTTCCGCAACGAGGTGACGCGCGACAAGGTTCGTTTCCAGGTCACCGCGGCGGCGCTGAACCAGGCCCTGCCGTCGGGGGTGTTTGACCCCGAGCAGCTTTCGCTGGCCGCCCCGGTTCCGCTCAAGCCCACGCCGGTGGCCCCATGAGGCGCGAACCGGCGCCGTCCGCCGTCGTATTCGATCTCGACGGCACGCTGGTGGACAGCATGCCGCTCGTGCTGCGGGCATTCGCCCACGCGCTCCGGCCGGCCTGCGGTGAACTCTCGCCCGAGCAGATCATGGCGCACCTCGGCGGTCCGCCGGAGCGCACGTTCCAGACCCTCATCGGCACCCGAGAGGGCGTGGCCGACGCGATGGAACGCCTGCGCGACTACAGCCTGAAGCACTGGCGTCAGATTCGGCCGTTCGACGGCATGACCGGCCTCCTCGACGCGCTCATCGCCGCCAAGCGCGGCGTGGCGGTCTGGACCGGACGCGAGCGGGAGTCGGCCGAGTGGATTCTGAACGAAAACGAGATCGCGCCCCGCCTGGCTGCGTGTGTCTACGGTGACGACCTGCCGACCCACAAGCCGCACCCGGGCGGACTGGAGGAAACCCTCCGGCGGCTGCGGGTAACGAAGGACGAGAGCCTGTTTGTCGGCGACGCCGACGTTGACCTGCTGGCCGGGGCGGAACTCGGCGTGCGCACGCTCCTCATCACTCACGGCCGCCCGGTGGAAAAGTCGCTGCGCGTTCGCGCCTGGCGCGCCGTCGAAACTCCCGCTGAGGCCTACGCGCTGGTGCGCTCCGTCTGTGGATTGGCGAGGTAAGATCCAAGGGCGAAGCACGAAATTCGAGACGCGATCATCCGGACACCGAGGCCGAGTTCAGAAGTTCAAATCCGAGCAAGCAGATCCGATGTCCGGAATCCGAAATCCGGAATTCCGCCGCCCGGCTCTTGCGCGCAGCGGCTCGATCCCATTCGATCCGCCATGGCCAAGACCCTGTCCCGTCCCGAGGTCGCCGTCATCTATTGCCCGTTGTGGCACCCGTACGATCACGCGGCGTCGTGGAAAGGCGAGGGGTGGTGCGAGTGGGAGCTCCTCAAGAACGCGATCCCGCGATTCAAGGGTCACGCGCTTCCACTGAAGCCGACGTGGGGCTCCTTCGACGAGAGTGATCCGCGCTGGGCGGGTCGCGAGATCGCGCTGGCGGCCGACCACGGCGTCGACGTGTTCATCTTCGACTGGTACTGGTACAGCGGCGTCAAACTGATGGAGGAGGCCCTGGAGCGGGGTTTCCTGCGGGCCTCAAACCGTCGGCGCCTGAAGTTCGCGCTGATGTGGGCGAACCATAATTGGGCGGACTATTTCCCGGCGCCCTTCGACCAGCCCTGGAATTCATGGCTGCCGATGCGGCACAGCCCGCGTGATCTCCAGCGGGTGATCGACTACGCCGTGGAGAAATACTTCCGCCAGCCGAACTACTGGCGAGTCGATGGGCGGTTGTTCTTCAGCCTCTTCCAGGCCGAATTCCTGGTGGAGCAGCTGGGCGGCATCGAGGCCACGCGGCGGGAGTTCCGGAAGATCGACCGTCGCCTGGCGTCCGCGGGACTGCCCGGGATGCACTGGAACGCGATGGCGTGGGGCGCCGAGCCGGTGGCGAAACTGAAAGCGGCCGGGTTCCACAGCACGACCAGCTACAACATCATTTCCGACGGCAAGCCGAACGGCGGGATGGTGCAGCAGTACCCCGACGTCATGGCGCAGCACGAACGGAAGTGGCGCGAGCTGGCGGCGGCGGACCTGCCGCACTGTCCCGTCGTGACGATGGGCTGGGACGTGACGATGCGCTGCGACCAGAAACTCCGCTGGCCCTTTCCGCGGTCCAAGCGCACCGGCAATCACGACTACCCGTACTGCCACCTCGTCGTCGGGAACACCCCGCGGCGGTTTGGCCGACTTTGCCGGCAGGCGCGCGAGTTCGCAGCGAACGATCCCCGCCGGCCTTATGCGGTGTTCGTCAACGCGTGGAACGAATGGACCGAGGCGAGCTACCTGCTGCCCGAGAAACGCCACGGGCTGGGCTACCTGCGGGAGATGAAAAAAGCGTTTGCCGGGTAGGCGCGGGTCAAGACGAACGCCGAACGTCGGACGCCCAACGCCGGACTTCGAAGTTTGGCAAGCGGTGTCGGCTCTCCAGTGGGGTGTGGCGCTGCGCTGGATAGCCGGCGACCACGGCCCGTATGCAACTCGACGCGTAACTACGCGTGCGTCACCCAATCCTTCGGCGTCCGAAGTTCGACGTCCGGCGTTCGACGTTCAACCGGCCCGCCCCCGGGCCGGTCCATCCTTCACTTGAGCACTTGCTCGGTCGTCGCGTCGAACAGGTGGGCCATGTCCATGCGGAGCGTGACCTTGACCTTCTGGCTGACCTCGAAGCGGTCGGTCGGACGGACCCGGGCGATGAACGAGTGGGCGCCAGTGTCGAGGTAGAGATAGGTTTCCGAGCCCATGGGTTCGGAGACCTCGACGTTGACCTCGACGGTGTGCGCGGGATTGGGGGACGAGAGCGTGAGCGAGTCCTGGACGTCCTCGGGGCGGATGCCGAGGACGATGGGCTTGTCGACATGGTTCGCGGCCTTGTGCGCGAGCGACTCGGTCAGCTGCACCGTGAGCGGCGTGCCCTTGGCGTTGGTTTCGACGAACGAGAGGTGGTTGCCGGCGCGCTTCACCGTGCCCTTGAAGAAGTTCATGGGCGGGCTGCCGATGAAGCCGGCCACGTACATGTTCTCCGGGTGATTGTAGAGCTCGAGCGGCGCGGCGACCTGCATGATGTTGCCGTCGCGCATCACGCAGATGCGGTCGCCCATGGTCATCGCCTCGACCTGGTCGTGCGTGACGTAGATCATCGTGGCGCCGAGGCGGGCGTGGAGCTTCGAGATCTCGGTGCGGGTCGAGACGCGCATCTTGGCGTCGAGGTTGGACAGCGGCTCGTCGAAGAGGAACACCTTGGGCTTGCGGACGATCGCGCGACCGACGGCGACGCGCTGGCGCTGGCCGCCGGAGAGGGCCTTGGGCTTGCGCTCGAGATAGTCGGTGAGTCCCAGCATCGTGGCGGCCTCGCGCACGCGGGCGTCGATCTCGGCCTTCGGGAATTTCCGAAGCTTCAGGCCGAACGCCATGTTGTCGTACACCGACATGTGCGGATAGAGCGCGTAGTTCTGGAAGACCATCGCGATGTCGCGGTCCTTCGGCAGCACGTTGTTCACCACCTTGCCATCGATCGAGATCGAGCCGCCCGAGATCTCCTCGAGACCGGCGATCATCCGGAGCGTGGTCGACTTGCCGCAGCCGGACGGGCCGACGAGCACCATGAACTCCCGATCCTCGATCGTCAGGTTGATGCTGTTGACTGCCCGGACGCCCGGACCGCTTTTCTCAGGATAGATCTTAACGAGGTCTTCGATGATGACTTTGGCCATGGGGTGGGGAGGAGAAAGACGAGCCCGAGAAACGCAGGGAAACGCCCGGTGAGTCAATTTCTTATCCACGGCAAATTTTGTTGCCCCGCTGTCCCGTCCGGAGCCTGATGTCCTCTCCGCTTCCGCTGCCGCCATGGCCACCCGTCACCCGAAACCCGCCGCGCCCCTGACGTTCGACCTGCCGCGCGCGCTCATCGAACGCATCCAGGCGATCCGCAAGGGCCGCGGGATGAAGACCGCCAGCGAGGTGGTCCGGGAGGCGATCGCCCAGTTCGACTTCGACGCGTGCCACCCGCAGCGCGAGCCGCACACCCAGATTTCCGTCCGCATCAGCGGCCCACAGCGCTCGCTGCTGCGCCGCAACGCCCGCGCCAAGGAGGTCAGCGTGGGCGAACTGCTCCGGCTCGCCCTCGAGGCCATGCCGGTGAAGGCGCCGCGCGCGAAGCGTTGAGCCCGTCCGCCCGAGCGGCGCGCTAGTACAGTCCGGGAGCTTGCTTTTGCGGCAACCGGTGGCCTTAAGTCGTGCTCCGTATGAGTACCGCACCCCTCCCGCTCTCCGTCTGGGCCCGCAATATCTCGCCATCGCCGACCCTGGCCGTGGATGCGAAGGCGAAGGCGATGGCCGCGGCGGGTGCGGATGTGTGCAGTTTCGCCGCCGGCGAGCCGGATTTTGACACGCCCGACCACATCAAGGACGCCTGCATCGCGGCGCTCAAGGGCGGCAAGACCAAGTATGCGCCGACCCCCGGCATCGAGGTGCTCCGCCAGGCCATCGTCGAGCGCTACGCCGCCGAGTACGGCCTCAAGGCCACCCCGGCCCAGGTCGTCGTTTCGCCCGGCGGCAAGTTCAACTGCTACCTCGGCGTCCTGGCCACCTGCTCGCCCGGCGACGAGGTGATCATCCCTGCGCCATTCTGGGTCAGCTATCCCGAAATGGTGAAGCTTGCCGGCGCCACGCCGCGGTTCGTGCTCTGTGACGACCGCACCGGCTTCAAGCTCACGCCCGCGCAGCTCGCCGCGGCGATCACGCCAAAGACGCGCCTGCTCATCCTGAATTCGCCGTCGAACCCGACCGGCGCCGTCTACACCCGGGCCGAGCTCGCCGAGCTCGTGGGCATCGCCGTGCGGCACAATCTCTACATTCTTTCCGACGAGATGTACGAGCACCTGGTGTACGACGGCGCGACGCCGACGTGCATCGCGACGCTCTCGCCCGAGGCGGAGGCCCGCACGATCACCGTCGCCGGCTTCTCGAAGACCTACGCCATGACCGGCTGGCGCATCGGCACGACGCTGGCGCCCGCGCCGGTCGCCAAAGCGATCGCGGAACTCCAGAGCCAGATGTCGTCGAACGTGACCACGTTCGCCCAGTACGGCGCGCTGGCTGCCCTGCAGGAAAAGGACAAGACCGGGGCCGCGCTGAAGACGATGCTCGTCGCCTTCGACCGCCGGCGGAAGGCGCTCCACGCCGAGCTGAACAAGATCCCGGGCATCCGCTGTCTCCTGGCGCAGGGCGCATTCTACCTGTTCCCCAACATCTCGAGCTTCGGCCTGTCCGACCTCGAGTTCTGCAACCGCCTGCTCGAGTCCGAGAAGGTCGCGGCAGTGCCCGGCAGTGCGTTCGGCGCCGAAGGGTATCTCCGGCTGAGCTACGCAACGAGTGACGCAACCATCGCCAAGGGCGTGGAACGCCTGGCGCGGTTCTGCGCCACGCTGCGCAAGTAGGCCGTGACCTACGTCTCGCGCCCCGCGCGACCGTCGAGCCCATGCTGATCACCACCGCGGAGCTCCAGACCCATCTGGGTCAGGCCGGGTGGGTGATCTTCGACTGTCGGCACGACCTGATGGCGCCGGCCCGCGGCGCGCAGTGGTACGCGGAGAGCCACCTGCCCGGCGCGCATTTCGCAGCGGTCGACGGCGTGCTCTCCGGTCCGCTGACGGGTCGCAACGGTCGCCATCCTTTGCCCAAGCCCGAGGACTTTGCTGCTTTCCTTGTCCGCCATGGCGTCGGCCCGGCGTCTCAGGTTGTCGCCTATGACGATGCCGGCGGGCAATACGCGGCCCGGTTTTGGTGGATGGCCCGCTGGCTGGGCCTGCGCAACGTCCGCGTGCTCGACGGTGGCTGGCCCAAATGGCTCACCGAGGGCCGCCCGACGACCCGCGAGACGCCGACTCCGAAGCCGACGGCGTCCTGGCCGGTTCGCCCCGACGCGACCCAATGCCTGACTGCGTCTGAAGTCCTGACCGCGCTGAGGCACGGTTCGATCACTGTGGTCGATGCCCGAACGCCGGAGCGCTATCGTGGCAAAACCGAGCCGATTGATCCGGTGGCAGGACGCATTCCGACCGCGCGGAATCGCCCGTACGGATTGAACTTGGCGGCGGACAAGAGCTTTCGGCCCGCTGCCGAGCTTCGGCGCGAATTCGAAGCGGTGCTCGGCACGGTGGCTCCTGATGCGGTGGTGCACCAGTGCGGCTCAGGAATCACGGCCTGCGCCAACCTGTTCGCGATGGAATTGGCCGGGCTTACCGGTTCCCGCCTCTACGCCGGGTCCTGGAGCGAGTGGATCGCTGACCCCGCGCGGCCGGTGGTGCGAGGGCAGCCGTCGGCCGACGAGGCCCGGCTCCTGGGTGCTGGCTAGCGTCCGGTGCAGACGGGACCGACGCCTCGGTTTTTTCCGGGCGTCCCAAGATTTCTGCCGTTGATCTGGGTTGGCAGGGAGTGAGGCCGTCCGCTGTGCTGGTCTGCACCGTCATCCCTCACGCCCCATGTCATCCCTGCGCCCGTTCCTTCGCGTCTCACTCCTTTGTTTCGTCGCCCTGACCCTCCTCGCGCCGGCCCGCGCCGCTGTCCAAGCGTTGCCGCCGAGCCGAAACTCCGCCCCTTGGATCAGAGACGCGGTGGTCTACGAGGTGTTTCCCCGCCAGTTTTCGCCGGAGGGGAACTTTGCCGGTGTGACGACCCGGCTCGATGAGCTGAAGGACCTCGGCGTCACGGTCGTCTGGCTCATGCCGATTCACCCGATCGGCCGCGTGAAGGCGAAGGGCAGCGTGGGCAGCCCGTACGCGGTGCAGGACTACTACGCGGTGAATCCCGATTACGGCACGAAGGACGATTTCCGTCGCCTCGTGACCGAGGCTCACCGTCGCGGACTCAAGGTGATCATCGACATCGTCGCCAACCACACGGCATGGGACAGCGTGATGCTCCAGCACCCGGAGTACTACAAGCGCGACGCCGCCGGCCAGGTGATCCCGCCGAATCCCGACTGGACGGATGTGGCGGGACTCGACTACCGGAATCCCGAGACCTGCCGGTACATGACGGACATGCTGAAGTACTGGATCCGCGAGTTCGACCTGGACGGATTCCGCTGCGATGTGGCCGGCGAGGTGCCGACGAGCTTCTGGGAAAACGCGCGGGTGGAGCTGGAGGGCATCAAGCCCGGCCTCTTCCTGCTGGCGGAGGCCAGCAAACCCGATCTGCTGGTGAAGGCCTTCGACTCGGACTATGCGTGGCCGATGCTCGGCACGATGAATCGCGTCCTGATGGAGGGCGCCCCGGCGACCGAAATCGAGCGGACGTGGCGGAAGGGCGAGCAGGAGCAGTTCCCGACGGGCACCCGTCACCTCCGGTTCACCGACAACCACGACGAGCCCCGGGCGATCGCCCGCTTCGGCTGGAAGGCGGCCCTGGCCGCGAGCATCATGACCTATTCCCTCGACGGCCTGCCGCTCGTCTACAACGGCATGGAGGTCGGCGACACCTCGGAGTCGGGCGACCCGGCGCTGTTCGAGAAGCTCGGCGTCTTCTGGCATCCGAAGCAGCGCGAGCACTTCCGCGCGACCTACCGAGAGTATTTCGCGTTCCGGCGGACGCATCCGGCCTTCGCCGGGACGCAGGTGGAATGGCTCGAGAACTCCGCGAGCCGCGACGTCGTGAGCTTTGCCCGCGCGGACGTCACGGAAGAGTTGGTGGTCGTCGTCAACCTGTCGAACCGGCCGGTCACGGTGTCAGTCAAGACACCCGGCCCGGGTCGGTACCAGCAGGCGCTGCCGCAGGCGAGCAAACCGGCGGACGAAACCGATTTGACCGGGCTGGCGCTCGGGGCCTTCGAGTGGCGCATCTACCGTCGGCCGCAAGCGCCGTGACGGTCCGGCGGTCCACCTAGGTCCGGAACGGCAGCAGCGCGCGCAGGCGCGGGTCGCGGAGCCAGAGGCTTACCCAGAGCAGCACACCCAGCAGCGGCGGCATGAAATACGGATCGCCGACCCGCAGATGCGTGAGGGTGGCTCCGCCCAGGTAGCCGGTCAGAAGCACGGCGCCGAGGACGGAGGTGCGGGGGACCAGATACACCGCGGTACAGGCCAGTTCGAGCCAGCCGAGGAAGCCAGCGCGGGCAATTGGGACGCCGAGATGCGTGAAACCCTCGGCGAGGCCGGGGCCGCCCATGAGCTTCATGACGGCGCTGAAGAGCAGGAGACCGACGGGAGGAATCGCGAGCACGATGCCGAGCCAGCGCTGCCATTTGGGAATCGAGGCGGAGGGAGTGTCCATGGGGTGGTGGAGGGAAGGCCTGCAGCTAAGCGCATATTTTCCCTCCGGCGAGTCGAATACGTCGAACGCGAGCGGCTGCACCGGACCTCAGGCCAGGACCCGGGAAAAGAAAAACGCCGGACCTCACGGTCCGGCGTTGTGTTCGTAGGAGTCAGGTTAGGTCAGAAGTCGTAGCGGAAACCGACGGCATACAGCCACGGATCGAGGCGCGCTTCGGTGAGACGGGCGCCACCGGCGCGAACATCAGAGCGGATGGCGGCCCGCTTGATGTCGACGTTGAACGACCACTGGTCGTCGATCTTGATGTCCACGCCGCCCTGGGCGGCGAGGCCGATGCTGGTGGAGTCGAGGTCAAGCGGCACGCCGGCGACCTTGAGATTGCCGCCCCAGATGAGCGTGAAGTTGAGGCCTGCGCCGATGTATGGCCGCACGGTGCCGCCGGGATTCGCCTTGTACTGGAAGAGCAGCGTCGGGGGCAGGTGCTTGAACGAACCCAGATTGCCCACGCCGGCCAGCGAGACGTCCTGCGTCTGCGGGATCGTGAGGACCAGCTCGGCACCGAGCGTGTCGGTGAAGGCATAGTCGATGTCGATCTCGGGGATCAGCTTGTCGTTCACGGACACGGCATCCTTCGGGAAGTTGATGCTCAGGGCGGTGAACGCGTCGGACTTGTCGACGGTCTGGAGGTAGGTGGCACGGAGGCGGACCGACCACGGACTGGCGGCCGAGACGCTGAGGGCAGCGGCGAGCAGCAGGGTGCTGCCCGCGAGGAGGGTGAGGATTCGTTTCATTAGGTAGGGTTCGCGCCACGGAGCGCAGCGCGCCCAGACGGTAGCGGAAAGGGCCCGGCGCCTTCTCACCGTCGGTTGCCATTGTCAGCGCATCTCTTGCTCTCACGCCAAGGCGGGCCGCGGGCCGGGCGGTGGTTTTCCCGGAGTCGGGAAACACGGGTTCCGTTTTCGGCGCGGGCGCCGAGGACGAAAAAAGCACCGAGAAATTCTTCTGCCTGATTTTCAGCAACTACGACGCACGCCGCAAAATTTGGCGTAACTAGTGCAAGGGTCCGTGGGTACTTGCCAATGACCGATGCGGATCAGCGCGCCGTTCAAAAGCAGCAACCTCAACCTCCTGAACCCTCCGCCCACGCGGAATCTCCCCATGAAGTCCCTCAAGTACCTCCTCGGGGCTGCGCTCTTCGGCAGTCTCCTCTCCGTCTCCGCCTACGCCCTCAACCGCGACAACGTTCCCGCTCCTGTGGTCACGACGCCGTTTGTCAAGGAAGTCGTCCATCCGTCCGGCCTCATGCCCCGCCACGAGGGTGTCACCGTGAACGTTTGCCTGACCATCGACACGCAGGGCCAGCCGCACGACATCCGGCTCCTCGCCCCGCGCGACCCGTACCTCGCCAAGCAGCTCATCCCGACCATCGCCCAGTGGCGCTTCGCCCCGGCGACGAAGGACGGCGTACCGGTGACGATGCGGGTCATCCTCCCGGTCAAACTGATTGCCGAGAGCTGAGTCCCGGCAGCTTCGCGATCCGGCCCGGTGGACTTGCTCCGCCGGGCCGGTTTCTTTCTTAAGACGCGCCGTACCTTCCGGCCGCCCAAGGGCAGCCGGACCCGTTTCCGGGTCCCCGCGTGCACGCCTGACCGGACCTAGATCGCGGCGATGATCGCGTTCAGCGCCGCACTGGGCCGCAGGGCGGCCGAGGCGAGCTTCTCCACGGGCTGGTAGTAACCGCCGACGTCGGCGGGCTTGCCCTGGACGCCGAGCAGTTCCTGCACGATCTGGGACTCCTGGGCCGCCAGTTGCGCGGCGACGGGGGTGAAGATCCGCTTCAGCTCGCCGTCGACCGACTGAGTCGCCAACGCCTCGGCCCAATACAGGGCGAGGTAGAAGTGACTGCCGCGGTTGTCGATCGTGCCCAGCTTGCGGCCCGGGGAGCGGTCGTTCTCGAGGAACTTGCCGTTGGCCGCGTCCAGCGTGTCGGCCAGCACCTTGGCCCGCGCGTGGCTGAAGGTCTGGCTCAGGTGTTCAAAGGAGGCCGCGAGGGCGAAGAACTCGCCGAGACTGTCCCAGCGGAGGTAGTTCTCCTGGAGGAACTGCTCCACGTGTTTCGGCGCGGAGCCGCCGGCGCCGGTCTCAAACAGGCCGCCGCCGTTCATCAGCGGGACGATCGAGAGCATCTTGGCGCTGGTGCCGACCTCAAGGATTGGGAAGAGGTCGGTGAGATAGTCGCGGAGCACGTTGCCGGTAACGGAAATCGTGTCCTGTCCGGCCTTCATGCGCGTGAGCGTGTGACGCGTGGCGTCCGCCGGCGCGAGGATGCGAAGGTCGAGGCCCGAGGTGTCGTGCTTCGCCAGCGCGGCCTTCACCTTGGCGATGACCTGGGCGTCGTGCGCGCGGCGGGCGTCGAGCCAGAAAACGGCCGGCGTGGCGCTGAGGCGCGCGCGGTTCACCGCGAGCTTCACCCAGTCCTGCACGGCGGCGTCCTTGGTTTGGCAGGCGCGCCAGACGTCGCCTTCCTCGACGGCGTGCTCGAGGAGAACCTTGCCGGTGTCGTCGGTCACGCGAACCGTGCCCGCCGCCGGAATCTGAAAGGTCTTGTTGTGGGAGCCGTATTCCTCGGCCGCCTGGGCCATGAGGCCGACGTTCGGGACCGAGCCCATCGTGCGCGGATCAAAGGCGCCGTGCTGCCGGCAGAAATCGAGCGTGGCCTGGTAGACGCCGGCGTAGCAGCTGTCGGGAATCAGCGCGAGGGTGTCCTGCAGCTTGCCCTTCGCGTCGTACATCTTGCCGCCCGCGCGGATCATCGCCGGCATGGAGGCGTCGACGATCACATCGCTCGGGACGTGGAGATTGGTGATACCCTGGTCGGAGTTGACCATGGCGACCGCCGGGCCGCTCGCGAAGGCCGCGGCAATGTCGGCCTCGATCGCCGCGCGCTGCTCGGCGGGCAGGGTCTTGATCTTCTCGACGAGGTCGCCGAAGCCGTTGTTCACGTCGACGCCCAGCTGGGCCAGCACGGCGGCGTGTTTCTGGAGGACGTCCTTGAAATAGACCCGCACGGCGTGGCCGAAGAGGATCGGGTCGGACACCTTCATCATGGTGGCCTTCAGGTGCAGCGAGAAGAGCACGCCCTCGCGCTTCGCGCGCGCGATCTGCTCCTCGTAGAAGGCGACCAGCGCCCGCTTGCTCATCACGGTGCCGTCGAGGATCTCGCCGGCCTTGAGCGGGGTCTTTTCCTTCAGGACCACCGATTTCGCTCCGGCGGCGGCGGGCAGGAACTCGATCTTGACCGTGGTGGCGGCCGGCACGGTCACGGACTTCTCGTTCGAGAAGAAGTCATGCTGGCCCATGGTGGCCACCGTCGTCTTGGACGTGCCGCTCCACGCCCCCATGGAATGGGGGTGCTTGCGGGCGTAGTCCTTCACGGCCTTCGGCGCGCGGCGGTCGGAATTGCCCTCGCGGAGGACGGGGTTGACGGCGCTGCCCTTGACCTTGTCGTAGCGGGCCCGGATTTCCTTCTCGGCCGGGGTCTTGGGGTCGGCGGGATAGTCGGGGAGGCGATAGCCCTTGCCCTGGAGCTCAGTGATGGCCTCGACGAGCTGGGGGACGGAGGCGCTGATGTTGGGCAGCTTGATGATGTTAGCCTCGGGCTTGAGGGTCAGCGCGCCGAGCTCGGCGAGATCGTCGGTGATGCGCTGTTCCGGCGTCAGGTTCTCCGGGAAACTGGCGATGATCCGGCCCGCGAGCGAGATGTCGCGCGTCACCACGTCGATCCCCGCGTGCTTGGTGAAGGCCTGCACGATCGGCAGGAGGGAATAGGTGGCGAGCGCCGGCGCTTCGTCGGTCTTGGTGTAGATGATGGTGGGATTCGCGGACATGGTGGGAAATGGGCAGCTAGGCAGCGTGCACGTAAGGGCCGGGCCGGGACACGGTCAAAGGCAATTTCGGGCCCGCGCCGCGGCTAGACGTAAAGGTAGACGTAGGCCGCGAACCCGACGGCGGCGGCGCCGGCCGAGGCCGCCAGGGCCCAGAGGAAGTTCCTCTTCCGGGCGGCGATCGAGAAGGTCGAGATGATCACCGCCAGCTGCGCCGCCAGCATGCCGTAGAAGAACCGCTGGCTGCGCGCGTGGTGGCGCTCGGCGGACAGGTTGCTCTTCCGGACCTGCAGCTCGAGCAGCTGGGCCACGACCTGGTTCTGCCGCGACTCCGCGTCGTAGCGCTGGCCGGCATAGGTGAGCCGGGCCTGCGTGAAGTCGCGGGCGAGATCGTCGGCCGGGTGTTGCGCGAGTTCCTTCTCGACCACGTCGATCACGGCGTTGATCCGCTTGAGCGTGGCGTCGAAGGACCGCACCCGCTCGGTGGCATCGGCCAGCGCCGTGGCGAGCTCCGCAGGCTTCACCTTCGCCAGGAGGGCATCGACGTCCGCGTCGGCCTTTCCGGCCTCGACCGCTGCCAGGGCTCCGTTCACGCCCTCGTTCCGCGCCGCGTCACCTCCGGCGGAGGGCAGCGTCGCGTGGGTGAGGCAATCCAACGCGCTGGTTCCGGCGGGCGTCGCGAGGAGCGCGTGTACAGGTGTCCCGGCCAGCCGGGCCGTGAGTGCGGCAGCATCGAGCGCCCGCGCGCCGGTCGTGCCCCGCAGGACATCGAGGGTGTTGCGCTGCAGCGCGGCCCGCAGGCGCTTCGCCTGAAAGTAGCTCCACTGGTCGCCGGCCTTTGACTGCAGCTGGGCCGCCATGGACCGGTCGTACTGCGCGCGGGTCATCTCGCTCGACGAGAGCCCGGCCAATGCAGTGGCGATCACGGTCATGACGATCGGGGTCGAGGCAAGCACCTTGCCCCAACGTGACTGGGGCAGGTCGTCCTTCAGGGTCGCGGGAATCTCGATCTTGGCGGACATGGCGGCGGCGGGAAGGCGAAGAGGCTGCCCGACCAGGGGCGGCGACGCCACTGAAATCCGGGCGCGGGTGCCGTTTGCCGGATTGAAGGCGGACCGGAAAAACGCTATGGTATGCTCATGAGCAAGGCATTCACCCGCGAAGACGATGAGACCGAGGAACCGGTCGTGCCGACCCTCGTCTCGCCGCTGCCGCCCGGCGCCAAGAACTACATGACCGCCGAAGGCGCGAAGCGCCTGCGGACCGAACTCGCCGACATGCTCGATGAGAAACGTCCGGCGCTCGCCCGCACGGCCGCGACCGATCCCGAGGCCAAGCGGGAGCTCGCCCAGCTCGACCAGCGCATCCGCTATCTCCAGCAGAGCCTCTCGACCGCGGAAATCGTGCCGCCGACCGGCACGCTCCCGGATCAGGTCGCGTTCGGCTCCACCGTCACCGTCCGCGACACCAAGGGCGTCACTTCCGTCTACCGCATCGTCGGCGTCGACGAGGCCGATTTCGAGCGCAACGAGGTCAGCTGGCTTTCACCGATCGCGCGCGCGCTGATGAACGCGCGGCTCGGGCAGAAGGTGCCGTTCAAGTTTCCGCGCGGAGCGACGGAGCTTGAGGTCGTGAAGATCGAGTGACCGCTACGGCGCCGGCGTGGCGGCCGTCACGAAGCGCAGCACGAAATAGGTTGCGTCGCCGGGTCCCGGATTCCGGAGGCCGTGCAGGTCGCGCGAGGCGAAAAAGGAGACCGACCCCGGGCCCACGGTCTCGGTCCGGCCGTTGATCGTGATCTCGAGCGTGCCCGTCTTGACGAGAATCATCTCCTCGTCGGGATGCTGATGCGCCGCGTGGGGAGTTTCGCCGGGATGGAGCGTCGTGACGTGGCCCTCGAGATTGGCCAGGGTGGCGGTGGGAGCGTCGAAGAGCTCGCGGCGTTCGCCGATCTTGGTCGGCTTGACCGGGAGTCGGGTCCAGTCGAGGACCGTGGAGGCAAGCGGAGTCTTGGCCGGGGTGGTCATGGCAGAGGCGGGGAGGAAGTGATTGGCACGGAGCCAGTCGGCGCAGAGATCCGGCCACGCTGCGGCCGGGCCCGCATCCGCGTGCATGCCGAAGCCGTGGGCGCCGTGCGGCCAGACGTGAAGCTCGGCCGGGACCTGGGCGGCGCGGAGCGCGGCGTAAAAGCGCAGGCTGTTCTCGACGGGCACGGAGCGGTCGTCCTGTCCGTGTGCCAGGAAAACCGGCGGAGTACGTGGCGTCACTTGGCGCTCGAGCGAGTAATGCGCCCGCAATTCGTCCGACGGCGACTCGCCCAGCAGCGCGCGCGCGGAGCCGGAATGGCCGATGGCGGAACCGTCCATCGTGATGACCGGATAGACCAGCACGGCGAAATCAGGCCGGGCGCTGACGGCGTCGAGCGGCGCGCCGGTGCGGCCGGTCGGATCGTCGAAGAGCGTCGCCGCGGAGCCGGCGAGGTGCCCGCCGGCGGAGAAGCCGAGAACCCCGATGCGGTTCGGATCGACGCCAAAGTCGGCGGCGCTGGAGCGGACCAGGCGGATCGCACGCAGGACATCGCGCAGTGGCGCGGGCTGGCCGTATTCCTTGAGCCGGTAGTGCAGGACGAACACCCGCACGCCCAGCCGGGTGAAGCGCTCGGCCACCTTCGTGCCCTCGTTGTCGAGGGAGAGGTTGACGTAGCTACCGCCCGGGCAGACCACCAGCGCCGTGCCATTGGGCACGGTGGGCCGGAATTCCACGAGGTACGGATAGTGCACCGCGCTGCCGTGGTCGTCGGTGATGACCTCGGGCGCAGCACTGGGGAGAAGACCCGGCACGCCCTCCGGCCACAGCGGAAAGACCGCGTGCTCCGCCGCCTTGAGCGACAGGGAGAGACAAAGCAACAGGACCAGGCGAATCATCGGAGAGCCGGTGAGGTTCATTGGGGAAGGTCGGGGTGGGTGCAATGACATGAGGTGCGGACAGTCCCGGCGGCGATTGGTGCCCGGTTCACGGCATTCTACCGCGGGGTCCGCGCGCCGCGGCGTCGGGAGCGGCCGGGACTGCGGCCAAACCGGGTGCGAAAGGCCCGGCAGAACGCATTGCTGCCGGCAAAGCCGCTGGCGAGCGCCACGTCCTGCACGCTGAGTTCGGTGCCCGCCAGCAGGGTCCGCGCGTGCTCGAGCCGCAGACGGCGCAGCATCAGCCCGGGTGACTCGCGGTACCGCGCGCTGAACTCCCGGATGAAGTGCTCTCGGCTGATCCCGCACTTCTGGGCGACGCCCTTCAGGTTGATGGGTGAGCGGAAGTGATTCCGGAGATAGTGGTGCCCGAACTCGATCGGGTCGCTGGTGCGCGTGCCCTGGACCTGCTCGCGGTAAAGCGCGGTCAGCATCCGGCACACCAGCTCCGACTCGTGGAGCCGGTCGCGAAACTGTCTCTTTTGGAAGCGTTCGATGGCCTCGTCGAACAACGCCGTGGCCTCGGACTCGTCAGGCATGCGCACGACCGACCCGAAGTCAGCACGGATCCGCGCGAACAGGTCCTGGGCGCCGTTGGGCGAGAAGGCGAGGAAGCGCAGGCGGTAGGTCTCGCGGCTGTCGGGTGGATAGCCGTAGCCGGTCGGCTCGGCGTGCGTGAAGAGCATCGCGTGACCCGGCCCGACCGGAACCGTACCAGAGGCGTCGCGGAAGTACGCGGTCCCGGCGACGGTGCGCTGGATGACCAAGGCGAACTGGCCCTCGCGGTGCGCGTTGTCGAACCGGTAGTCGGGCGAGTCGTATTCCTCCTCGGCGCCGACATGGACGACGGTGAAGGGGTCGGGCAAGGGCATGCCGACGTCATCACATTATGCACATCGCAAATCAACCTTTTGCTATCGGCGCGCGGGGCCCGCTCGTGCTGGGATCGCCCTTGTCCCCGCTTCGTCACCCCGATCCCAATTCCGCTTTCATCACATTCTACCCATGAGCGCCCAGAAAACGAAGATGTCCGGTCACGCCTCGCACACCCAGGATGCCGCCGCCCGCGGCCTCCCCGGCCAGATCCTCCGGCCGATCAAGATCACGATGCTGGGTGCAGGCAGCGCCTTCACGCCGCGTCTGATGAATGACGTGCTCCGGATCCCGGGCGATCAGGGCGGCACGATCGCGCTGGTCGACATCGACCGGGAGCGCCTGGAGACGATGGTGAAGCTCATCACGCGCCTCACGCAGCAGCTCGGGAAGACCAACTGGAAGGTGATCGGCTCGGCTGACCGGCGGAAGGTGATGAGTGGGTCGACCTACATCGTGAACTGCATCGAGGTCAGCGGCACCGCCTGCGTCCGCTTCGACAACGACATTCCCGCGAAGTACGGCATCAACCAGTGCATCGGCGACACGATCGGGCCCGGCGGCCTGTTCAAGTCGATGCGCACGATCCCGGTGTTCCTCCAGGTGCTGAAGGATGCCGAGGAACTCTGCCCGGACGCGATCGTCCTGAACTACACGAATCCGATGGCCATGATGTGCCTGGCGGCCGGGCGCACGTCGTCCATGCAGATCGTGGGCCTGTGCCACTCGGTGCAGGGCACGAGCCACCTCCTCGCAGAGCGCGCCGGCGTGCCGGTGGCGGAGATGGAGTGGGAGTGCGCGGGCATCAACCACCTCGCGTGGTTCACCAAGCTCGAGCACCAGGGCCGCGACCTTTACCCGCGACTCAAGCGCAAGGCCGCGGCGGACCTCGCCCGGGCCATCAAGGAGGGCCGTCCGCGGAATCCGAAGCGCCTCAATCACCACCAGTGGGAGGCGCCCGAGTGGCACAAGGACCTCGTCCGAAAGGACATGATGCTCCACTTCGGCGCGTTCATCACCGAGTCCAGCGGACATCTCTCGGAGTACCTGCCGTACTACCGGAAGCGGAAGGACCTCATCCAGCGCTTCAGCCGCGAGGGCTACGATGGCGGCACGAGCTTCTACGCCGACAATTGGCCGACCTGGCGGAAGAGCGCCGACAAGCAGCGCGCCCGCATGCTGGCCGGCAAGGAGGCGATGGAGTGGGAGCGCAGCTGGGAGTACGCCAGCTGGATCATCGAGGCCCGCGAGAAGGACACGCCCTTCCGGATCCACGGCAATGTCATGAACAACGTCGCCGGCGCCGGGCAGCTCATCACCAACCTCCCGGCCGACGGCTGCGTCGAGGTCGCCTGCATGATTGACCGCAACGGCATCAATCCCACGCGCTACGGGGCGCTCCCGAGACAGATGGCCGCGGTCTGCGACTCAAACATGCGCATGTTCGACCTCGGCGCCCAGGCCTGCATCGAGCGCAGCAAGGAGCTCGCGATCTACGCGCTCATGCTCGACCCGCTCACTTCCGCCGTCTGCAGCCCCGAGGAAATCAAGCGCATGACCCTCGAGATGTTCGAGGCCGAGAAGGCGTTCCTCCCCGGCTACCGGTGAGGGGAGTGACGAGGGACGAGTGACTAGGGACGAGTCGATCCGGCTTGGACGCTGAAGGTCTCGTCCCTTGTCACTCGTCACTTCGCCGCGTCAGCGGCGTAGAGTTCGATGACGGACTGGCCGCTGGAGAGGTGCACGCCGCGGTACATGCCGGGTGTGTTGAAGGGCATCGCGACATTGCCGTCGTGGTCGATCGCGATCACGCCGCCGGTGCCACCAAGTTCGCCGACGCGCCGCAGCGTGTCGGCAGCGGCTTGGGCGAGGCTGGCGCCGCGGTAGGCCATCTGGGCGGAAACGTCATGGCCGACGACTGAGCGGATGAAGAACTCGCCCTGTCCCGTCGCACTGAGGGCGCAGGTCGCATTGTTCGCGTAGGTCCCGGCTCCAATCACCGCGGAATCGCCGACGCGACCGTAGCGCTTGTTGGTCAGGCCACCGGTGGAGGTGCCCGCGGCGAGGTTTCCGCCCTGGTCGAGGGCGACGCAGCCGACGGTGCCGTATTTGAATTCGTTGACCCGGTATTCGTCGCCGGGCCGGCCGTTGCCGATCCGCTCCTGCATGATTGCGGCTGACGGCTTGCCCCCGGCTTCGATCCGTCGGGCCTGCTCGAGCTGCAGTTTCCGGACCTCCGTGATGAAGTAGTCCGAGGGCTCCAGCGCATAGCCGAGCTTCTGGGCGTAGGTCTCAGCGCCATCTCCGATCATGAGCACATGACCCGACTTCGCCATCACGTCGCGGGCGAGAGTGATCGGATTCCGGATATGGTGCAGGCCGGCCACCGCACCGGCGGCGAGGGTGCGGCCGTCCATGATCGAGGCGTCGAGCTCGCAAACCCCCTCGGCGTTGAGGACCGCGCCCTTGCCGGCGTTGAACAGCGGGGAGTCCTCCAGGACCCGGATTGCCGCCACTACGGCGTCAAGCGCCGCGCCGCCGCGTTCGAGGACCGCGTAGCCGGCAGCCAGGGCTTCGCCCAGCTTGGCCCGGTATTCCGCCTCGAGGGCGGGCGGCATGTTCTCGCGCAGGATCGCGCCCGCGCCGCCGTGGATGACGAGTCCGAAGGTCCGACTTTTCATGGGAGCAGGGGAAGGCTCGGTCGCACCGAGCGTGACGGTGGCAAGGAGGGCGGCAGCGGCAAGTTTACGGAGCATGGAAAGTCACGGCGCCAAACGGCGCCCGAGGATCACGAGGTCGCGCTCGATGCCGTCGAGGCGGGCGACGCGCGGCAGGTTCGCCCAGCGGGTGAAGCCGTTCTTCGCGAAGAACCGGAGGCTGGGCTCGTTGTGGGCGAAAATGTAGCCGAGCAGGGTGTGCAGGCCGAGGGTTGGCGCGGTCGTGATCGCGCGGTCGAGCAGTTCCTGGCCAAGACCGGAGCGGCGGCGTGATTCCGCGACGTACAGGGCGACCATCGCGGTGCCGTCGTAGGCGGCGCGCGGGTAGAAGGTGTCGAAGCTGAGCCAGCCCACGACCTCGCCGGCGTCCTCCGCGACCCAGACCGGGCGCCGGGACGGATCGTGAGCCTGGAGCCACGCCACGCGGCTCGCGACGGTCACCGGCTCGAGGTCGGCAGTGACCATGCGGCCGGGAATGATCGAATTGTAGATGCCGACGATGGCGGGCAGGTCGGCCTCGCGGGCGTCGCGGATCGTCATGGCTATTTCTTGACGAACCGGAGGACCCAGAGGAAGGCCAGCGCGCCGAGCACGGCAAAGATCAGCTGGCCGATGAAGCTATGCGCGGAGATGCCGATGAGCCCGAAGCCAAAGCCGCCGAGGAACGCGCCGACGATGCCGACGATCATGTTGCCGGCCAGGCCAAAGCCCTTGCCCTTGCTAATCAGGCCGCTGATCCAGCCGGCCAGCGCACCCAGGATGAGGAAAGTCAGGAAGCCCTGCAGGGTCATCCCGCGAGCATGCAACCGCTCCCCAGCGCCGCGAGAGAAAAGACCTGGCCGCGGAGCGGCCAGTGACGAGGGACGCGCGGCCAGTGACGAGGGACGAGTGACTAGTGACAAGAAATCGGATTGGTCGCTAGCCAAGCTCGTCACTTGTCACTCGTCCCTCGTCACTCCGCCCGCCTACGGCGCGGCGGGCCGGCTGAAGTCCATCTTGCCGGCGAGCTCGACCAGGCGTTCGCGGAGGATGTGGTTCTCCTCCTCCTTGGTCTTGTGGTAGGTGCTGCGCTCGGTGACGCGCTCGGCGAGCTCGGTCGTGATCACGTAGATGTTGCCGTTGCGGACGAAGATGAGGTTGCCGCGCTTCGCCACGACCGGGGTGTCGTCGCCGCCGAGGATCGCCCGCTTGGCGCCGAACATCGAGCCGTTCGGGAGCAGCGTGTAGGCGATCAGGGCGCCCTCCATGACACTGGGCGTGAAGACGACGCTCTCAACGCTGCCGCCGGGAAACGCGTTCTGGAAGTCCGGCATGACGTACGAGCTGAAGAAGAACACGAGATAGTCCTTCAGGCCGCGGGTGGAGAGCTCCCAGCGCTGCGTGGCATCCTGCGTGAACACGCCGATGCTCACGTGCAGGTTGAAGCTGTCCTGGAAGGTGACGACGTTCTCGGTGTCGCGGATCGTGCCGCCCAGCTCGGGCAGCACCGGGATCGGCATGCGGAACGTGCCGGTGGGCGAGATGTAGACGCGACCCTCGACGCGCCCGACGAGACCGGGCGCGGTGTCTTCCACCTGCGCCAGGAGCGGGGTCCCCAGCAGCACCGAGGAAAGCAGAAGGGAGCGCAACATCCTCATGACTAATGCACCGAGCCGACCTGGCTTTCAAGTCGGCGCTATTCCCCTGATACCGCGAGGCGCTGCCAAAGTTCCACCGGAATTGTCTCGGCCCGGGCCTGGGCGGTGAAGCCGGCCTGCGTCAGGTCGGCCAGCCATGCGGCTCCGCCGTCGGGCAGCAGCCCCCGCAGGATTCCGCCCAGCTGCTTGCGGCGCTGCTGGAAACAGGCGCGGATCACCGCCTTGACCGGCGCCGGAAACACATGCGGCACCGGACGCCGGACGAGGTGCAGCAGGTACGACTCGATATCCGGCTTGGGGTAGAAGCAGCCCGCATCCACCCGATGACCCGGGGCAATATCATAGGCGGACTGGAGGAAGATCGAGATGGCGCCGAAGTCCTTGCCACCCGGCTTGGCGGCATAGCGCTGTGCCGCCTCCTGCTGCAGCATCAGGACCATCCGCTCCGGGAGCGGCCCGGCCAGCACCGCGTCCATCCACGGCGTCGAGATCGCGTAGGGCAGGTTGGCGACGACTTTGAAGGGCGGACACTCGGAGGCGGTCCCGGGGTAGCCCCCGCCGTAGCCCGCGAGGGGATGCTCGACCGCGTCGCCCTCAAGCAGATGGAGCCGACCGGCCGAAGCCGGGACGAGCGTTTCCTCGAGGTGCTGGTGGAGGTGGCGGTCCTTTTCGACGGCCCAGACCTCAGCGCCGGCTTCGAGGAGGGCGCCGGTCAGCGTCCCGAGCCCGGGTCCGACCTCGACCACGCGATCTCCCGCCGCGATCTGGGCGAGCTCGAGCGACTTCCGGACGATGTTGCCGTCGACCAGGAAATTCTGACCAAGAAACCGCTTCGGCTGGTGGCCCAGCCGCGCGAGCAATTCGCGGGTCGTGCTGGGGGAGAGCGGCATCAGGCGGACCGGAAGCTCGCCAGCAGCACGCCGGGGTCGGGGGCGCGCATGAGGGACTCGCCGACCAGCACGGCGTGGGCCCCGGCGCCACGGGCGCGGGCGGCGTCGGCCGCGGTGACAATGCCGCTCTCGCTGACCGCGATGACGTCGCGCGGGAAACGCGGGATCAGGCGTTCGCTGAGCCCGAGGTCGGTCTTGAAGATCGCGAGATCCCGGTTGTTCACGCCGATGATCTTCGCGCCGTGGGCCAACGCGCGGTCGAGTTCGGACTCCTGATGGATCTCGTAGAGCGCATCGAGGCCGGCAGCGGCGGCGGCTTGGGCGAGGGGACGGATCTCGTCGTCGGTCAGGGCGCGGACGATGATCAAGATCGCACTGGCCCCGGCCTCACGGGCCTGCAGGACCTGGATCGGATGGACCATGAAGTCCTTCCGCAGGCACGGCACCGCGGGCGGCGTCGATCGGAAATGCGCCGTGACGCCGGTCAGGTCGGCGAGGGTGCCGCCGAAGTACTTTTCGTCGGTCAGGACGGACAGCGCGTCGGCGCCGGCCGCCTGGTAACGGCGAGCCTGTTCGAGGGAGGAAGCCCCGGCCTTGATGTCGCCGGCGGAGGGCGAGCGACGCTTGATCTCGGCGATGACCGCGAGGCGGCCGTCGGCGCGCCGGAGTCCGCCGGCGAATGAGGGCGGACGAGGCAGGCGGGCGTGCAGGGCGGCGAGTTCGGCCGGATCGACGGGACGGACCAGCGGTGCGATCTCACGCCGCTTCCAGTCCATGATCTCGGTGAGCTTGTCCGCCATGAGGGGAAATAGCCGCAAAGAGCCCCGTCCGGCGCAAGAAACAATCGGCAGGGTGCCGGGTTTTCCTTTTGCGCTTTGCGCCGCTTTTTGCGGCCATTGCCCCATGAGCGCCATTGAGGACCTTTGCCGGACCATGGCCCGGTTGCGCGAGCCGGGCGGATGCCCCTGGGACCAGGAGCAGAACCACGCGACCCTCGTGCGGTGCCTGATCGACGAGGTGAGCGAGCTGATCGACACGATCGACCGCCACGACCTGCCGCACATGCGGGAGGAACTGGGCGACGTCCTGATCCAGATCGTGTTCCACGCGCGCCTCGCCGAGGAGGCTGGCCAATTCAACTTCGAGGACGTCGCGCGCGACATCAACGACAAGCTGGTCCGCCGGCACCCGCACGTCTTCGGCGACGGCAAGCTCGACACGTCCGACCAGGTGATCGCCCAGTGGGAGGTCATCAAGGCGGGCGAGAAGAAGAACGGCCCGGCGAAAAGCGGGAACTTCAAGCACCTGCCGCCGCGGCTGCCTGCCCTGATGTTCGCCGAGGCCGTGTGGAAGCAGATCCAGAAGAACCAGCTGCCCGTCGGCCACAGCGTCGACGAGTCGCAGGTGCACGCCCTCAGCCGCTACCTGACGAGCGAGTCGCTCGGCCGGATGCTGTTCGAGATCACAGCGGCGGCGCGCGAGAAGGGCCTCGATCCCGAGGGCGCCCTGCGCCAGCACGCGTCCCAGGTGATGCGCGATGTCGAGCAACGCGTCCAAGCCGCCCCTGCCTGACCTCCCGGCCGACGTCCGGGACGAGTGGTGGACGCCCTTCGCGGAGTATCTGCTCCACGAGCGGCGCTATTCGCCGTACACGCTGCGTAACTACTGGCAGGCGTTCGCGGATTTCCACGCCTGGCTCCGGGACGCCGGCCTCGCGGACCGCGGTCTCGACCGGCTCGGCTCGCGGGAAGTGCGCGATTTCATCATCGAGGCCCAGCGCCGCTACGGCCGCCGTACGCTCCACAATCATGTCTCGGGCCTCCGCGCGTTCTACAAGTTCTGGCTGCGGCGCGAGCGCGTCTCCCGCAATCCGTTCGTCGGGGTGCCGCTCCCCAAGCTCGAGCGGCGCCTGCCGAAATTCCTGACCGAGGAGCAGATGACGCGGTTGCTGGCGGCGCCACAGCAGCAGCTGGCGGCCGGGCAGATCGACGAGTTCACCGCCCGGCGCGACCGGCTCGTGATGGAACTCCTCTACGGAGGCGGACTGCGCATCAGCGAACTCGTGGGCCTGAACTACGGCGCGATCGACCTCACCGAGGGCGTGGCCCGGGTGCTCGGCAAGGGCCGCAAGGAGCGCCTGTGCCCGCTCGGCAAGGTGGCCACCGCACTGCTGGGCACCTTCAAGGCCGAGCACGCACGCAACACGCTGCCGTACTCACCCGTGATCGTGGACAGCCACCACCGCCGCCTGCCGGTGCGCCAGGTCCAGCTCCTGCTGAAGCGCTATCTCGCGCACGCCGAGCTCCCGATGGACCTGACGCCGCACAAGCTCCGTCATTCGTACGCGACGCACCTCCTCAACGCCGGCGCCGACCTGCGCCTCGTCCAGGAACTGCTCGGTCACGCCCAGCTGGCGACCACGCAGGTCTACACCCACGTGAGTGTCGCCCGGCTGAAAGACATCCACGCCAAGGCCCATCCGAGAGGCTGATGCTGGGGTGCCCACGGAACACACGGAACACGCGGAAGGAAAACCGCCCAATCCGGGGCAGACCTCGGACTCGCTCCGACGACAGTTCGGTTCGGGACTGCTTCCGAGTGTTCCGTGTATTCCGTGGGCCCAAACTCCGGCTCAAAGCGCCTTCAGCGACGTCGACAGCACCTCGCAGGCGCGGTCGATCGCGGCGCCCTCGTGGGCTGTGCTCAGGAAGCCGGCCTCGTAGGCGCTGGGCGCGAGGTACACGCCGCGCTCGAGGCAGGCGTGGAAGAAGCGCCCGAACAGCTTGGCGTCGCTCGTGAGGGCCGTCGCGTAGTCGCGGACCGGCGTCGCGGTGAAGAAGATGCTGAACATCGAGCCGCATTGCGGCACCTGCACCGGGATGCCCTTGGCCTTGGCCGCGGTCACGACGGCGTCGCGCAGCTGACGGCCGAGGGCGTCGAGACGCGCGTACGGGTTCAGTTCCTCGAGCAGGCGCAAGGCCGAGATGCCCGCCGCCATGGCGAGCGGATTGCCGCTGAGCGTGCCGGCCTGGTAGACGGGGCCGAGCGGCGCGAGGTGATCCATGAGGTCGGCCCGCCCGCCGAACGCGCCGACCGGGAGGCCGCCGCCGATGATCTTGCCGAGACAGGTGAGGTCCGGGACGATCCGCTCGCGCTCCTGCACGCCGCCCTTGGCGATGCGGAAGCCGGTCATGACCTCGTCGAAGATCAGCACCGTGCCGTGTTGCTTCGTGATCTCGCGCACGAAGGCAAGGTAGCCCGGGTCGGGCATGATGAACCCGACATTGCCGCAGTAGGCCTCGAGAATCACGCAGGCGATCTGGCCGGGGTTGGCGGCGAACGCGGCCTCGAGGGCGGCGCGGTCGTTGTACGGCAGCACGACGGTTTCCTGGGCGAACGAGGCCGGTACGCCGGCGCTGTCGGGATTGCCGTGGGTGAGGGCGCCGGAGCCGGCCTTGATCAGCAGCGAGTCGGAATGGCCATGGTAACAGCCCGCGAACTTGATGATCTTGTCCCGCTTGGTGCAGCCGCGGGCGAGGCGGATGGCGGACATGGTGGCCTCGGTGCCGCTGTTGCACATGCGGACCTTCTGGATCGACGGGAAGAAGCGGACGATCAGCTCGGCCATCTCGACCTCGTAGGGATTGGGCGTACCGAACGACGTCCCGCGCTCGAGGGCCTCGGCGATGGCGGCCTTGATGCGCGGGTGGTTGTGGCCGTGGATCGCGGGGCCCCAGGTGCAGACGAAGTCGATCAGTTCCTTGTCGTCGGCCGTCACGAGCGTGGCACCGCGCGCCGCCTTGACGAAGAACGGCGCCCCGCCGACCGAGCGAAACGCCCGCACGGGTGAGTTGACGCCGCCGGGAATCAGCTGCTTGGCCCGTTCAAAAAGGGAGTCGGAAACCGGAGAAGGCATGACGTGATAAGAGGGCCCGGTTGAAGAGTTGAAAGCTGAAAGTTGAGAGCCGGGCCGGCGGTGGCTGGCAGCAACGTTGACGTCGTAGCTTCCGGTTCGCTCGGCCTATCAACCCTCAACCTTCATCTTTCGACTACCGCGCCGCTAGCTGACGTATTTCTGGACGATCGGGATGCGGCGGCCGACGCCGAAGGCGAGGGGGGTGATCTTCAGGCCGGGGGCGGCTTGCTTCCGCTTGTACTCGTTCAGGTCGACCTTACGGACCACGTCCTTCACGACGGCCTCGTCGAAGCCCTGCGCGACCAGGTCGCGGCTTGACAGGCCTTCCTCGACGTAGCCGTGGAGAATCTGGTCCAGCACGTCGTAGGGCGGCAGGCTGTCCTGGTCCGTCTGGCCCGGCCGCAGCTCGGCGCTCGGGGCCTTGTCGATCGTGTTCTGCGGGATGATCTCACCGTGCCGGTTGATCCAGCGCGACAGCGCGTACACCTGGGTCTTGAAGACGTCCGAGATGACCGCCAGGCCGCCGCACATGTCGCCGTAGAGCGTGCAGTAGCCCACGGCGACCTCGCTCTTGTTGCCGGTGGTGAGGAGCAGGGCGCCGTACTTGTTCGACAGCGCCATCATCAGCACGCCGCGGACGCGGGCCTGGATGTTTTCCTCGGTCACATCGCGCGGCCGTCCGGTGAACAGCGGCTGCAGCGACTGCTCGGCGGCGGCGACCGCCTCGGCGATGGCAATGGTCTCGAAGCGGATCTTCAGGTTTTCCGCGAGGATCCGGGCGTCGTCGCGCGAGTGCTGCGAGGAAATCGCCGAGGGCAGGGAAACGCCGACGAGGTTCTCTCGTCCGAGGGCCTCGGCGGCGATCACCGCGACGAGGGCGGAGTCGATGCCGCCCGACAGCGCGACAAGCGCGCGCTTGAATCCGCTCTTGTGGGCGTAGTCGCGCAGGCCGAGCACGAGCGCCTCGTACATGTCCTTGAGCTCATCCTGGGCAAACGACGGGTGCAGGGCCGCGGGCGCGCCGAGCGTGACGACCTCCCGGGCCTCGGCGAAGGCCGGCAGGCCGGCGACGGTCCGCCCCTCGGCATCGCAGACCAGGCTGCGGCCGTCGAAGATGAGCTCGTCGTTGCCGCCGACAGCGTTGACGTAGGCGACGGGACAGCGGAGCGAGCGGGCGGCGTCCGCGACGAGCTTCTGGCGCACGCTGTCCTTGTCGTAGTGCCACGGGCTCGCCGAGAGATTGACCATCAGGTCGCACTTCTGGCCGGCGAGCTGCTCCAGGGGAAGATGGCCGCGGTAGAGCTGGCGGGTGCTGAGCATCGGGTGCGTCCAGATGTCCTCGCAGATCGTGATGCCGATCCGGCGACCCTGGTGCTCGACGACGGTCGGAAGCGCGGCGGGCTCGAAGTAGCGGTCCTCGTCAAAGACGTCGTACGTGGGCAGCAGGCACTTGCGGGCCATGGCGCGGACCTCGCCGCGGAGACAGAAGGCGGCCGAGTTGAAGAACGGGCGGCCGAGGCCGGAGGTGTTGGCCTCGACGGTGCCGATCAGGGCGGGCACCTCGCCGACGGCGGCGGCAATCTGGGTGAGGGACTCGGCGACGTCCGACACAAAGCGGCGCTTGAACAGGAGATCCCGCGGCGGGTAGCCGCACACGGCGAGCTCCGGGAAGACCACGAGCTCGGCTCCCTGCGCCACGAGCGCGGTGTAGGCGTCGAGGATACGACGCCGGTTGCCGGCGAGATCGCCGACGATCGGGTTGAGCTGGGCTAGGCCGAGACGCATGGTGGCGGGAGAGGGGGCAACGTGTACAGGTTTGGGGTGGGTGACAAACTGGGAAATTGGGGAAAGTCGCCGCGTCGGCCTGAAGGCTGGGCTTGCCGCGGAGGGGGTGGGCGGCTTTTGCTGCGCGCTCCATGGCTGCCCGCCTGATCCTTGCCTCCGCCTCCCCGCGCCGCCGCGAACTGCTCGCGGGTCTGGGCGTGACGTTTGACGTCGTGGTGGCCGACGTGACCGAGCACGAGCATCCGGAGGCTGAGCCGCGGTCGATGGTGGCCCACAACGCCGCCCTGAAGGCCGACTGGGTGGCGGCGCGGCATCCGGACGCATGGGTGCTGGGCGCCGACACCACGGTGTTCATCGACCAGCGGGTGCTCAACAAGCCCCGCGACCTGGCCGAAGCGCGGGCGATGCTGAAACAGCTCTCGGGCCGGACCCACACCGTGTTCACCGGCGTCGCGCTGCGGCACCGGGCCACGGGCGCCGTAGAGGACCACGGCGTGACCAGCCTGGTGACCTTCAAGCCCTTCGACGACACCGTGATCGACGCTTATTTCCGGGTGGTGAACCCGCTGGACAAGGCCGGCGCCTATGGAATCCAGGAGGGCCTGGAGCTGATTATTGCTGGCTGGGAGGGCTCGTTCACAAATATCATGGGCCTGCCGATGGAAGCGACGAAACAAATTTTGACGCAACGGGGTCTCCTAGGCTGACTTCCTCCGCACCCGGGATTATTCACCCATGACCCAGACGATCGTCGCACCGCCTCTCTCCGTCACGCTCCGCCGGAGCTTGGCGCGGATGTGGGATGATCCGGACTCGCGGGGCGTGCTGGTCGGCCTCCTGGGCGTCATCCTGGTCCACCTGCTGTTGTACCTCCTCGCGCCGCAGGTGCTGAAGTCGGACCCGTCCATGACGGTCCTGCGTCCGCATTCCTCGTCCCGGCAGTTCAACATCGAGATCGTGCCGGAAACCTTTGTCCGAAAGCCACCGGCGCCGAAGGTGCCGAGCAAGTTCGTCGAGACCAATCCCAACGCGCCCGACAACGTCCCGGACAAGACGGATAATTTCGCCGCGCAGAATCAGCAGGTCGCGCAGGAAAAGCCGACCCCGAACGGCACCAGCGACCGGCCGGCTCTGGAGGGCCAGAAGGACATTCACTCCACGCAAATCGTGTCCGGGCAACTGGTGAAGCAGATGGAGCAGGCGCCCGTGGCGCCGTCCGTCGACCAGCAGCCGCAGGAGACGAAGCTGATGAGCTCCCGGCCCGAGCAGAATCCGCTGCCCGGCGTCGAGAAGCGGATCGGCGACGACGCGAATTCCGTCGGCACCAACATCGCCAAGTTCGCCGAGGCGGCGAAGAACATCCCGGAGCGGATCGAGGGCCGGAAGGACGCCCCGTTGATCGAGGGCGCCGAATCGATGCAGCTGCCGATCGACCCGCGCCACCCGCGGCCCCGGCCGCAGATCGTCCGCACGCAGCAGGTCCGGCCCGCGATCTTCGAGGAAAACAAGTTCGGCACCGCCAACGTCGGCATCATCGGCGTCAGCGCCAAGTTCAGCAAATACGGCCTCTACCTGCAGAAGCTCATCGAGACGGTGCAGGTCACCTGGGACGCGATCAATCGCGACAGCCGCCTTTATCCGCCGCAGGGCAGCACGGTGGTCGTGACGTTCGTCCTGAACTCCGAGGGCAAGGTCACGCGGATCGTCAACGTCGAGAACAAGGCGACCGACCAAGCCGCCCGCACGTGCACAACCGCGATCACCAAGCCGTCGCCCTACGGCCCGTGGACCGACGACATGAAGGCCCTCCTCGGCGAGGAGCAGGAGCTGGTGTTCTACTTCTACTACCAGTGAGCGCCGCCGCGGAGAGCTTCTGGAGCACGCTGCCGCTCGGCCGGGGCGTGACCCTGCTCACGCACGACGCGAACGGCCTGGCGGCTTTCGACAAGCCGGCCGGCGTCCTGTCCCATCCCAATGCCGGCGGCGACGAGCCGCGCTCGCTGCTGACCGTGCGCTATCATCTGGACGGCGAGTACTACGAGTGGACGCCGGCGCCGGGTGCCGCGCCGCAGCGGCTCTGGCTGCTGAACCGACTCGATTCCGCAACCTCGGGCGTGATCCTCGTGGCGGCGGAGGCAGAGCTCGCTCAGACCGTCCGGGCCCATTTCAAGCGCCGACAAGTGCACAAGACCTACCACGCGCTCGTGTTCGGCGGGCCGCGGCAGGCCAGCGAGCACTGGAAGGACGTGATCGCGACCACCCGGCAAGGCGCGCAGGTCCGTTCGGTCGCCGGGGTGGGTCGGGTGCCGGCGGAGTGTCGCATGACCCTCGTGCGCCGCGGCACCGGTGCGGTGCGGGTGAGCCTGCTGAAGCTCGAGCCCCAAACCGGCCGCAGCCACCAGCTTCGCGTGCAGTGCGCCAAACGGCATCTGCCGATCGTGGGCGACCAAACCTACGGGGACTTTCCGGCCAATCGCGCCTTCGCCAAGGAGCACCGGACGAAGCGGCTTTTCCTGCACTCCCTCAGCACCCGCTTCGAGTACGAATTTCGCGGACGGAAGTTCAGCTTCGCCGCCGAGGCCCCGCTGCCGGAGGAGTTCGCGACCGGACTGTGAGCGGCCGGCGGTCGATCACCAGCATTGACAAGGACGGGCCCAACCGGCACCCATCCCCACGTGATCCGCTCGGTGTACTTCTACTTTAGCTTTGGTTTCTGGGGCTATTTTACCCGGAAACACGCCGGCGGCTGACGCGAAACCTGAATCTCCCACCACTTTTCGCAAAATAGGCCGCCCGCCCCGGGCGGCCTTTTTGTTACCCTCAACCGCACCCTCATCATGATCCTCCCGAAAACCAACCGCCTCACGCCTGAACAGCTGGCCGAAGTCACCGACATCGTCACGGAGTTCGGCTGCAAGATTCAGCCCATCGTCGGCGCCGTCCGCACCATCTACGCCATCGTCGGTGACGAGCGGGACGACCTGATGATCAACCGGCTCGAGGGTCTCGACTACATCGACCGCATCGACCGGATCCAGTCGCCGTTCAAGCTCATGGACAAGCGGTCCGACCTGGCCAACGGCCGCCTGACGCTGGGCGGCGTCACGCTGGGCAAGGAGCTCTTCGTGATCGCCGGCCAGTGCACGATCGACCCCAAGAACCCGAACTATTTCTACGAGACCGCGCAGGCCGTGAAGGAGGCCGGGGCGAACGTGCTCCGCGGCGGCGTCTGGAAGCCCCGCACCAATCCGTACACGTTTCAGGGCGACACCAAGTCGCTCGATATCCTGATGGAGGCCTCGCGCCGCACGGGGCTGCCGGTTGACACCGAGGTGATGGAGGAGGAGCACATCCGCCTCGCCCTCGACGCCGGCGTCACGCTGCTCCAGGTCGGCGCCCGCAACGCGCTCAACTACTCGCTGCTCCGCGCGATCGGCCGGGCCATGGCCACGCGCACCGACCGCGCCGTGCTGCTCAAGCGCAGCATGCACATGGGCCCGCTCAACGAGTTCATCTCCGCCGCGGAGTACATCGCCGCCTTCGGCAATCCCAACATCGTCCTGTGCCCGCGCGGCACCAGCCCGACGCTCGACGGCTATCGGAACCATCCCGACGAGAGCATCACGCCGTTGCTCAAGGAAAAGACCTGGGCCGCGGTCGTGGTCGATCCGTCGCACTCGGTCGGCAAGGCCTCCTACGTCCCGGCCTGCTCGCTCGCGGCGATTGCCTACGGCGCTGACGGCCTCTGCATCGAGGCCCACGTCTCGCCGAACCACGGTATCGGCGACGACCCGAAACAGGCGGTCACGCCTGACGTCCTCAAGCAGATCATCACGCAGTCTCGCCAACTCTGGGCCGTCCGCCACGCCACCAACTAAGGCAGGGTGAACCACTAATTCGCGCTAATTTCCGCCAATGGCCGGAGGCCGATCAATCCTCTCCGGTGATTAGCGGAGATTAGTGAAGATTGGTGGTTCCTCCCGTTTCCTACAGGAGGTTCAGCTGAGAGTCGTCGGGGGGCGTGACGGTGATCTTCTTCTTGGGCCGCGCCTGCGGGGCGGCCACGGTCACGCTGGATTCGTCGCTCTCGAGCTTGCTGAGGATCGTCTTGGCGCGGTCGATCACGCTCAACGGCAGACCCGCGAGGCGGGCTACCTGGATGCCGTAGCTGCGGTCGGCGGCGCCGGGGACCACGCGGCGGACGAACACGATGTCGTCCTGCCACTCCTTCACCGCCACTGAGAAATTCCGTAGGCGCGGGAGGTGCTTCTCGAGCTGGGTGAGCTCCTGGTAGTGGGTCGCGAAGAGAGTGCGGGGCCCGCGTTCGGCGTCGCGGTGCAGGTGCTCGACCACGGCCCAGGCAATCGACAGGCCGTCGTAGGTCGAGGTGCCGCGGCCGATCTCATCGAGGATGATGAGCGAGCGGTGCGTGGCGTTGTTGAGGATGTTCGCGGTCTCGTTCATCTCGACCATGAACGTCGAGTTGCCCCGGGCGAGGTCGTCGCTGGCACCGACCCGGGAGAAGATGCGGTCCACGAGTCCGAGCCGGCAGGACTTCGCCGGCACCCAGCAGCCGACTTGGGCGAGGAGGGTGATGAGCGCGACCTGGCGGATGTAGGTGGACTTGCCGGCCATGTTCGGCCCGGTGATGAGCGCGATCTGGGCGTCATCGCACGACAGCACCGTATCGTTCGGGACGAAGGTCGCGCTGGCCCCGCGCGCGAGATTCGCGCCGGGCGCCTTCAGCATCTGCTCGACGACCGGATGACGGCCCTCGGCGATCTCCAGTCCCTCGCCCTCGTCGAGACTCGGGCGGCAGTAATTCCACTCGCGCGCCAGGACCGCCCAACCGGCGAGCACATCGAGTTCGGCCAGCGCGTCGGCGGCGTGGGCGAGTGTGACAGAGTGATCGAGAACGGAGGCGACCAGCTGGTTGAACAGCTCCTGCTCGCGGGCCAGCGCGTTCTCCTCGGCGTGGAAGATCTCCTTCTCCTTCTGGCGGAGCGCCTCGGTGACGTAACGCTCGCCGCCGACGGTCGTCTGGCGACGGATGTAGTCGGACGGCACGAGGTGCAGGTTCGCCTTGGTCACCTCGATGTAGTACCCGAAATTGTTCGTGAACCTGACCTTCAGGCTGCGGATGCCGGTGCGCTCCTGCTCGGAGCGCTCGAGCTCGGAGAGCCAGGTCTTGTTGTCGCTCGTCAGCGAGCGAAGCCGGTCGAGCTCCGCGTCGAAGCCGAGCCGGATGTAATTCCCGTCGGCCAGGTCGTTCGGCAGCTCGTCGGCAAGCCCGCGGCGGAGCAGGTCACGGAGCTCCGGCAGCTCCGGGAGTCGCGGCTCAAAGGCAGCGGCGAGCTCAGGGCCGAAGCCGCCCAGTTCGCGCCGGACCGCCGGCAACTGGACGAGGGTGTCGCGGATGCCGCCGAGTTCGCGGGGATTGCGGAGGCGGTTCTGCAGGCGCCCGAGTATGCGCGGGATGTCGCGGACGCTGGTCAGCTGCTCACGCAGCGCGGCCAGACGGGAAGGCTGGCTGAGGAAGATCCCCACGTGGGCCTGCCGACGGTTGATCTCGGGCAGGTCTAGAGTCGGGGCCGCGAGCCAGCGTTCCAACAACCGCGCGCCGGTGGGCGTCATGGTGTGATTGATGGCTCCCAGCAGCGATCCCTCCCGGGCGCCCTGCGTCGACGAGAAGATCTCAAGATTGCGCAGCGTCGCCGGGTCGAGCAGCAGGGTGCGGGCGCTGCGGTATTCCTGGAGGCCGCGGAGGTTCTCGGGCTTCGCGCAGAGATTTTCCGTGGCGTAATAGACGAGGGCCCCGGCCGGGCCGAGGGCTGGATGGGAGTGGGCGAGCCCGAAGCCTTGGAGGTTCAAAACCCCGAGGGTGTCCATCACGGTCTTTGCCCCGGTGGCGGTCTCGAAGTGGTAGCCGGAAAGCTCCGAGCAGATGCGGGCGGCGCAGAACGCCTGAAGCGCATGGACCTCAATCTGCTCGTGCGGCTGGGCGGCCCAGCGCTCAAGCTCGCCTTCGATCACCAGAATCTCGGCCGGATCCAAAGCGGTGAGGACCGGGAGCAGGTTCGCGATGTGGGTGTCGGTCGCGACGCGGAACTCGGCGGTCGAGAGATCGAGCCACGCGGCGTGGAGTCCCTGTTTGTCGAGGGTCAGGGCGCAGAGGTAGTGGTTGCGCGCCGCGTCGAGTTGGTTGGCGGAGAGTGTGGTGCCCGGCGAGAGGATCCGGGTGAGCTGGCGCTTCACCAACCGGCCAGCCTGCGCGGGCTCGGCCTGGTCGCAGATGGCAACCTTTTTACCGGCGGCGAGGAGCTTGGTGACGTAGGTGTCGCAGGCGTGCGACGGGATGCCGGCCATGGGGTGGTCCTGCCGCTTTGTCAGGGTGAGACCGAGGAGACGCGAGGCGACCACCGCGTCGTCGAAGAACAGCTCGAAAAAGTCCCCCAGGCGGAAGAGCAGCAAGGTGTCACGCGGCAGGCCGCGTTTGACCTCGAAATACTGTTGCATCATTGGGGTCATGAGCAAATATACCACTTGTTTATACCACCCACAAATGAGCACGAGACCCCCGACATGGCAGCCGTCCGGCCCGGAAGGCCTTTATCTGAATACGCGGTCAGGCACGTATTACTCGCGATATCAACTGAATGGCTCTCGGACATTCCGGTCGTTAAAGACGAAAGTCTTCACCGTCGCAAAGCTCAAACACGCCAAGCGACAGGTAGAAGTGGAGAAGGACCGCCAGCGCGGCGCGGAACTGACCGGCGATTTCCATACCTTGGGCGGCCTGCTGATCGAAATGAAGGCGCGCCTCGACGCGATTCCGGTCGCTGAGAACACCAAGATCGGCCGCGCCAGCAACATCGAGCGCCTTAGGACCAACTGGCTCCGGGGCAACTTTGACACCTTCCTGGCACGCAATGTCACGGCCGACATCGTGGCCGAATTGCGCGAGCACCTGCTCCACAAGGCCGAGTGGAAATGGAAATTCCAGAAGTCGAAGCATCGCGGATTCAAGGCTCCCGTCGTCAATCAAACTCTCTGGGTGCTCCGCGTGATGCTCGATATCGCTGTGGAGAAGTTGGTCCTGATCGAGAACCCGTTCGCGGTCTCCACCACGCTGCGCCAAGGCCTGTTCGCCAAGGGCAGGGGGGAGAGCGGCAAGGGCGGCAACAGGCTCCAATTGCCCGACCGGGCGGACATGCTGCGCATCTTTGCGGAAATGCGCCGAGTGCCGGAAGGCGCGGAAGGATTCGGGCCCAATCCTGAACAGCGGATTTATCTCGAAAACATGGCGACCGAGATGGCCGACCATGCCGAGCTGCTGGCGTATTCGGGCATGCGCAAGGAGGAGGCAACCGTCTCGACGGTCGCGGACGACCACGGCGACGAATTCAAAATCTGGGGCACCAAGTCCGCCTCCGCCGAACGCACGATCCCGGTGAACACGGCTCTGCGGGCGGTATTGGACCGGATTAAAAGCCGCCGGGTCGGGCCCAAGACGAAGCTCGTCATCACGGCCGAACCGCGGACCGCTCTGCGCCGTGCTTGCCAGCGACTGAACTTGTCGCCGCTGCGCAACCACGACCTGCGCCATTTCTTCGCGTCGGTGTGCATTGCCAGCGGGGTGGACATCCCGACGGTTTCCCGCTGGCTGGGCCACGCCGACGGCGGCGCCCTCGCGATGAAGACCTATGGCCACCTGATGAAGGATCACAGTCTGGCCTCCGCCAGGAAAGTGGACTTCAACGCTCCGCGCGCGGACGCGAAATCCAGCGTCGCGTAAGGCGCGGAGCCCCTGCCGGGGGAACTCTTCAATTGAGCGCATGCCGGCGCTCGATCGACTGACGCGTCACGAGCACCCGGCGCGTGCCGGCGAGTCGCTTTAGGCGTCCCGTGGCCAGTTCCGCATAGAGCGTGGTGCGCGAGATGCCTCCTAACAGGTAACGCGCGGTCTTCTCGTTATAGGCTTCAGGCAGCGGGGGAGGGCAGTCGCCGGAGAAAACGGACGCTTCGCCCTCAATGCCAATGCCCCATTTCGCGCCGAGTTGCCTGGCTTCCGCGATGTCCCGGGCCTCGAGGATGACCCGCCGGATTTCCCCGTCAGCAACGTAGATTCCGGCGAACCTTCTAAGTCCGGTGCCGGCCTGCATTGCGTCCTCTCCTGCCATCGAGCGTAACGATCCACCTCGCCATTCACATCCCCATCCGCGGCCCTTGGCGCGGAGACGGAGGCGGTGCAATGAAAGATGACTGCGTCGGCCGAATGTCCGGACTGATCTCCATCTCTCGGGCGGCCGCGATGATGCGCTCGCTGGCACGCGGAAAGATTTCGCGATAGACCTCGGGCACCTGGGCCCGCGCTGCCGCCTGCGCGATTTCGGCCGCCGTGAGCTGGCGGCCCGTAGTTTCGCGGTGCAGCCGCAGCATGCTCCGCACATCCACCAAATCCTGCACGTCACCGCGCCCCATCTTCGAGACAACCAGGTCGAGCATTCGGGGCCGCTGCAGGTTGAGCTTGGTCAGCTTGTCGTTGTGAAGCGGGACGGTATGCTGCTTCCACTCGGGAGTGAGCGCCACTTCGCGCTCCGGGAAAATATGTGTGATATACAGTCCCTTAGATTCGAGCTCCTGATTCGTCTTTTCCACCGCCCGCCAGAACGTGCGGTCGGCGTCGACCCGCATTTCCCGCTCCTTGGGGATGATGATGTCCACATCGTTGGTGGAGCGTCCGGCCAGCCGGCCGGCGAACTTGCGGTCGAGCAGGAGCGCGGCGGCACCGAAGACGACCACTTCCGTGGGTTGCGTCAGGTGCCGGTCGAGGGTTTCAGCGATCGTTTGCGCCGCGTTCATCGCCGATATTGCGTGCGCAGCCACTTCCGCACCGGGCCTTTCCCTGGGCCACTGAGGCGCGTTTCGGTGACCAAGCGCGATACCCCCGGCAGGAAATCCTGTTCTTCGGCCGCCGAGCCGGGCAAGGCAGCCTGCACCGAAGCCCAAAACTGCGGGTGCACATCTGCCGACAATCCCAACCGGACGAGGTGCGCGACCCGGCCGGCCACGTCCAACTGCTCGGCAGCGGCAGCGATCAATTCCGGCGAATTCCCCAGATCGCTTAGGACCATCGCACCGCACCGGATCGATTGAAAAGTCTCTGCGTTCGCCGGGCCGCGCAGCAGCGCGCAGCCTAAGACCTCATGCGGCAGCCCGGCACGATCCGCTGGCGTCAGACTCGGCCACAATGGGGCGTAATGCGAGCATCCCCGGGCAATTGCCGCCGCTCGCAATGCGTCAAAGGGCAACCCCGCCGCCGCCCGGCAGGCCCGCAAAAATCCGCCATCCGCCACGTGAGGGGCGGCGACAGACGAGGATCTTCCCTTGGTCGGCATCATATATCCCTGACGGGACAGGGGCCACGCTAACCGCCCGAAGGCTTGGCGCGAATTCTTTTTCTGGCCCGGTGGCCTGGGGATGACGAGTGACATCGCTGATACTTTGCCGGCAATCGGTGCGCAAATACAGCCCGCGCAGCGAACACCACCCGGGATTGGTGTTCGCTCCTTGTGGTTAGCAAAATCGACTGCGGGCGGATGGCTTCAATCCCGTAACATCACTTCCAGACTGGCCAGAAGTTCGCCGATGTCGGCCGTTTTTTGGAGGGCAAGCACCCGGCGAGGCGCCTGCGGCACCCTGGCCAATGCTGCCGGTGAACCGCTGATGCAGATGACCTTCACCTCCGGGGCCAGCCGCTGAATCTCTGCCAGCATCTGCAATCCATTCAACACCGGCATATCCAGATCCGTTATCACCGCCCGGGCATGTTTGCCGTGTTCGCGAAAAAGGGCCAGGCCCGCGCCACCGTCATTTGCCGTCATCGTCTGGTAGCCGTGATTTTCGAGGACGGCTTGGATCGTCTCCCGGAATAACTCGGAGTCATCGACAACGAGGATAAACGGTGCGGTCTGCTGCGCTTGGGGCTGAACGGGATTTTGACTGGATAATGACATGTCTCTGTCTGGACAGCCCGAATTGGAAAGTAAAGCAAACACCCCACACCTGTGGGGTGTTCCCATTTTGGCATCCCGGTTAGGATGAACCGGTGGCAACCCTGAAAGACATCTCCTCCCGTTTGCGCAAACTTCGTTCCGAATTTGACCTGACCCAGCAGCAGGTGGCGGAATTCACCGGGGTGAGCTACAAGTATTACCAGCGCCTAGAATCGGGCCGAGGACATCACATCTGGCTGGACACGGTGGAGCGCTTCGCCCGCCTCTATCATCTGGAACTCTGGCAACTGCTCCATCCCGACTTCCTGAAATACGCCAGGAAGCCCCGCCTGCGGTAGGGTCTGGCAGATCCCGCCGGGCGCGGCCCGGGGCCTGGAGGCAGCCGGAGAGCCCCCAGATAGGCGTGCCGGCCCCCGAGGCCGGGCACGCCGTGGCAGCGCAGCGGAATCCGCTGCGCGGAGGTCCGCCGACTCCAAATCGCGCTCGCCCAAAGACCGAAACAGCCCCCTCAACAGCCCTCAGAATATCGATCCACAGTCTCAAGCCGCGTATGACCCTGAACCCGCGCACGACCCGTTGGACAGTTTTCCAACCTGTGCTATATTGCACGCCTTTTGCACCTTATTCTACCCGCCGGCTTTAACTCCTGGACCCAAGTCTTGACCGACTGGGGCGTGTCCCGCGCTTTATCGACTTTCCGCCTCCCGGGTTGTTTGGCTGACCGTCCCCAACTTGCTGTTCCATTCGTGGCCCACATCGGTGCGGCCATCCGTCATAAACAGCTTCATCGACGCTCCGTGGAAGCTGCCTTGATTGCGCAACAGGTGACCGAACCGGCCTACGACCAGGCGGGAGGTCCGGGCTATCTCAAACTTTTCACAGCGATGGAGGGGGCCCAAGATAGATTCATCGAAGCTTGGCTCGCCGAGCGGAACACTAGCTCCGAAACGGGTTCACCACAGCTCGCTTCGCTTCAGGCCGATATGGAGCGATACCAAGCCGACGTCGAACGGCTCAGGAAACTTTATGAGCCCTACGTCCGGGCGGCCCGCACCGCAGCCGTCCGCGCGCATTGGGCAGGCCACCAGCTGCGGGGCATCCCTGATACCTTTTTCGCCGACGCGGCGCATTATACAGTGCCGGCCCGGATGCAGCGCATCCATCCGCCATGGTGGGGTGCCTTTCTTGGCCGGCTGCAACAGCCCCTGGCGCATGGACACCCGGCCGAAGGCTACCTGCTCGATGCCCTGCCACGCCTTCGCGCCGCCGCCAAGAAGAAGACCCTTGCCGCCATGATCGACGAATGGCGGGCCGAGCAAAATGACAACTGGGGCTGGTATGGAAAAACCCATTACCGGATGCTGGCCCGCCGGGCCGTCCAGAAAGCCGGCCAACTGACCCGCTGGTTCGATACCCGCGCGCCAGGCTACCTCACCAACGATGCGGTGCGGTTTACGCTCGATTCGGAACTGGCTGACAGGCTTATCGCAGCCGATCCTTGGTCGGTATCCATGCCTACGCGCAATCCCTACGAGGGCTGGACCGAGCATTGGCGCAATTAGTCAGCTCTCAGGAGTCCGGACTGACCGGCTTGGTCACGATCGGGGATGCCGGTCCATCCCAAGGCGCCGGATCGACCTCCCAAGCGCGGGCCGCCGCAGTTTCGGACTTGCGATATTTGCCCTCCTGACCCCGCCCGCATTTCAGGCACACAAAACGCACCCGGTTGGCGACCGTCTGTTTCTGGGGGACTTGGGCGCAGCAGGCCAGGATCATGACGGTATCCATGCCCGCCCCACCGGCCCGATTCCAGCAAAACCGAGCGTCTGGCGTCAGGCGCGAAGATTGTCCTCAACCCAGCTGTTAGGTTAAGCGAACACCCGATGCGAGCGGTGTTCGCTCCGCCGTCTCCCCTTTGGATGTGCGCCCGGTCAGGATGGAGTCATGGATTCATCCTTCCCCGGTGAGCCGGTTCGCTCCTCACTTTGGGCGGCTTTCGCCGCCTCGTCATGTGCTTTTAAAGCGGCCAGCCTGCGCTGCAGCGCCTGGAACGGGGTCTCTCCCGGGAGAACGAGGCCGGAAGGACGCATCGGTGCAAACGATGGCAGGGATACCGGTGCCTCTGGTTGGGGCGTGATGGGGGTTTCTGCCGTTGCGGTCGTGATTGCCAGAGTGGTTGCGGAGGCGCTAGCTGACGGCACTGCGGCTGTTCTCGCCTTCCGGCGTTTGGGCGGCCGGCGCCCCAACTCCTGCTGGAGCCACCGCCGCATGGTTTCGCGACCGATCTGGATGCCGATCAGTCCCAGGCCTGTGGCCAGTGTCTCGGCCGAATCCCCGGCCTGGGCCAGCCGCAGCAATTCCTCGCGATGCGGTTCCAACTGCGCGGTTGCGTGGTTGCGGGGATGCCGCGCCTGGGCCACCGCTTGGGTCAGCGTGGCGGGTCGCGGGGTAGTGGGTGAGGAGTGGTTGGGCAGTGACATGGTGGTGAATGGGGCACTGTATGCGTGGTGGTTGGGGAGTGCAACGGGAGCGCCTGAGGCGCACTCTAAGCGGAAACGCTTGGACGTTGGTGTCCTCCCTTACTGTTTTGTTTTATTTTTGTCAGGTGAATCAGGTTACCTTTGGGGTTCATTCATTAATTGGTTCATCAGGTTGGTTGATTTCTTGGACTTTGGTTTAGGTATTTTAGTTGAGTTGGTCTCTTTGCGTTTTTGGTTTCATAGGTTGTCAGTTCATTTTTCAGGTAGAGTTATCCTTGGTTCCTATGTCCTAAGTTTGGTTTACGGAGGTGGCGGATGCTGACGATTCGCACCTGCAAGGCTTTCAGCAAAGCCCTCGGGGAATACCTCCGCCAGGCCGACTACTACGCCCAGGGCATGAAGGTCGAAGGCACCTGCCACGGCCGGCTCTGTGCCGCCGTAGGGCTGACCGAGGGCGCGAACATCAGCGACGAGGCGTTCGAGCGGATCGCCTCGAATCATCACGCCGTCACGAATGAAAAGCTCACCGAGCGGATGGCCGCCGGCCGCCGGGCTGGCTACGACGCCACCTTCAACGCCCCCAAGTCCGTCTCGATCCAAGCCTTCCTAGGCGGTGATGACCGCCTCCTTGCCGCCCATGAAACAGCCGTATCCGAAGCCCTGCGCGAATTGGAGGTCCATGCCTGCCACCAGACCGGCCGCGGCGTAAACAAGCGCTATGTCCCCTCCGGCGCCATCGCCGCCGCAGTCTTCCGACACGGCGAAAGCCGGGCCCTTGATCCGCACCTCCATTCGCATGCCTTCATCTTCAATGTCACCCGAAGTGATTCGAACGGAGGCCGGCTGCTGGCACTCGAAAGCTCGAATATCTTCGAACGGACCAAGTATCTCACGGAGGTTTACCGGAACGCCCTAGCCCGCGAAGTCCAGCGCCTCGGCTACCAGATCGAACGCCGGTCATACGGCTTTGAACTGGCCGGCGTCCCCCCGGAGCTTTTGGAGCGATTTTCAAAGCGGGCGCAGCAGCGCGACCAGGCCATTGCCGCACGCGAGGCCGAGCTCGGCCGGGAGCTCTCCCGCGACGAAATCGCCATCCTCGTCCGTGAAAACCGCGCCGCGAAGCAATATGAGCTGACTCCCGATCAGGTCCGCGAAGGTCAGCTCGCTCAAGTCAGCGCCAGCGAACTTGAGCAACTGCGGGCGCTCAAATCCGGTGCCCCTCAGGCCGCATCCCAAGTCCTCAGCCTCCCCGAGGCCATCACCCGCGCCACCGAGCACCTCTTCGAACGTCGGACGGTCGTGTCCGACCATGAGTTCACCGCTGAAATCCTCCGCGAGACCTACGGCGTCCATTCCCTTGATGCGGTCAAGTCGGCGCTCGCGACGGATCGGCGCCTGCTCCAGTCCGGTGGCCAGATTTCCACGCAGGAGGCCCTCGATCTCGAGCGCAACCTCATCCGCCAGCTTAATGACGGAGCTGGGGCCCGCGACGGCGGCTTGGGTTTCATCGCTTCCGACGAAAGCGCCTGTCTTTCCCACGAGCAGCGCACGGCCGTCGAGGCGGTGCTCAACTCACACGACTCCGTCACGGTCCTTCGCGGCCGGGCCGGCACGGGCAAAACCCAGACTCTGGCCACCATTATCGAAGGCGTCACACGTTTCGGGATAAAAGTCGCCTGCTTTGCCCCCAGCACCCAGGCCGTCGAGGTCCTGCAACGTGACGGGTCGGGACAGCCGGCTGCGGGCCGCGCCTCAGCGGATGCGGTCCTCCAGTCGACCCATACCGTCCAACGCCTGCTCGTCGATCCCGCCCTCCAGCGGTCCCTCCGCCACGAAATGATTATAGTCGACGAATATGGCCTCCTTTCCACCCGCCAGCTCAAGCAACTGGTGGATATCACCACCGAACAAAAGGCCCGCCTGCTACTCGTGGGGGATTCGGCGCAGCACAAGAGCGTCGAGGCGGGCGATGCCGCCCGGATCATTGAAAAGGAAAGTCGCGTGCGCGTCGTGACGCTCAGTGAAGTTCACCGGCAAGCAGCCAACCCGGCCTATCGCAAAGCCGCAGAGGATCTGGCGGCCGGTCGGCTCGCCGCCGGCCTGCGCAAACTCGACAAAATGGGTGCCATCGTCGAAGTCGACCCCCCCGCCGTTCGCCAACTGCGGATGGTCGACGAATGGCTGGAAGCTTCAAAGGAAACCAAGCAGGTCCGCACGCGCGACGGCCTGCAGGAGCGCGCGAAAACCACCCTCATGGTGGCCCCGACCTGGAAGGAAATCGACCAGCTCAATCTGCTCGCGCGCTTCCGGCTCCGGGGCGAAAAGAAGTTGTCCGGGCCGGACCAGGATTTTGTCGCCCTGCACGCCAAGGACTGGACCCGGGCACAACAAAAGGATCACCGCTGCTACCGCTCCGGGGACGTCCTGGTCGCCCACAAGACGACGAAGCATTTCCAGAAAGGCGACGAGCTGCGGGTGCTGCGTAAGGAACAGGGGAGGCTGGTCGTGGCCCGTGGCGCCAGCGAGCTATCGCTATCCCCGCGCCAGTCCGGACTCGCTTGGACCGTCTGCGAGGAGCGGCCCAATCCCGTCGCCGTCGGCGACCGGCTGCGCCTCTGCTCCATCGCGCTCGCCGTGGCCCCATCCGGCCAGATTCGCCGGCTGGCTAACGGCACGACAGTGACCGCCCAATCGGTCAACGCTTTTGGCCAGCTCGTCCTGCAGGACGGTTCCACTCTCCACTCCCGACAAGTGGCCTACGGTTACGCGCTCACTTCCCACGCCTCGCAAGGCGTCACCGTGGACAAGGTCTTTCTGGCTGGTGCCGCCTCCCGCGAAGGCCTTTACGTCGCCGCCACCCGCGGAAGGGAATCCGTCCGGATCTTCGTCCCCGATCGCGAAGACTTTCTCAATGCTGCCGGCCTGCGAAGCGAGGCAAGGACGAGCGCACTGGAATTCACGCGCTCGATTAGGCCTGCGCTCCGAACCCATCTGGCCCGGGCCTGGAGCTATCTCCAGCAGGTCAGGGCACAAGTCGCGGCTTATCTCGTCATCCAGCCGGACGCGCGGTTCCTCCCGGCCCCAGAGGTGCACTACATCCCCAGGCTAGTAGTGGAGCGCGCCCCGTCGCACTCGCCGGCTTACGAATCATCGCCTCGCCACCACCATTCTGAAAATCCCGCGCAAACCACGCGCATGCGCATATGAGCGGACTCAAGCCCAAGCATCCCGGCGGGGAAATCCTCCGGCCGCGTGATCCCGTCTGTCTAGTGACGCAAGATATGCCGGCGGTTTGCCTACGACTGCACGGCCATCGCCAGCGGATTGCTCTGCCCTATGCCTTGCTCCTTCGGATCGAACTTGCGGAAGACGAGACCGCTTGTGACATCACCTTCGCCACTCACGTGGTCAACGTGCGTGGCCAGCACTTGGGGCTAATCTACCTTTCCGTCAGCCAAGCCCGGGCCGCGCAGGTTGGCGTCGGCGACTCCGCCAGTTTGACCGAAGGTGAATCATACCTAGGGCCCTTGGTCACGGGGATGCGGATTGAACCGACCGACGAGGCTGGCCGAGTCCGCCGTTGAATCCATTAGCGTGCCGGGGGCAGCGGGCGGCGAGCAACGCGAGCCGTTGGCTGCCCCTCGTCGCGCCACCTCCGGCCCAGCTGTCCCGGCGGTGTGGAAACGGGCCGGAGCATGAGCGACGCCCGGACCAAACCGCTGGGTCTGCGCCTGGGCTCAACGCGCTCGCCGTTTATTTTCGATGAGGCGGCGGATTGCTCCATTGATTCAATCAGCCACCAGCCGGTAGCCGGCCCCGGCGTGGCGTCCAAGGTGGGCTGGGCATAGAGAGGCAGGTCAAGATGAATTGAGCGAAAACCACTCGTGCCCCCAGACGAGGACTGCGCCGAGATGACCGGCGACCACGATAAGGACGAAAGTGACGATGACCACGGTGCGGCGCCCCCAGATCTGCTTCGCGCTTTGCGCGTCACTCCAGGCGCGGGCTGACAGCCATGCGGCTACAGACCACGCTGCGGCCGCAAGCCCAATCCATCGGTGCAGTTCTAAAATCGATCGTTGATCCGAGCGGATATGTTCGTGGGCCGCGAGCGACCAACCGCTGCCAACCGCAAGCAATGCTGCAATCGCGCCCAGCCCGAAGAGCCCACGCACCGCCTGCGCGAGAAACGGGCTGTCCCGGAAATACCGGAAAAGCTCCACGGCGGACCCCAGGACCAGTAACACCAACGGAAAATGCAGGATTACGGGATGCAGCCGACCCAACAGTTCCAGGAGTTGGTCCATGACAAAAGACTCTGCCCGACTTCCTGCGGAAGCCGGGCGAAGCAAGTGAGTCGGTGTGATATTAGTGTTTGTGGCCCGCGTGGGCGTCGCCGTCCTTCTTGGCTGCGCCATCGAGGATTTTCAGGTATTTTTCGGGGTCCTTGTTGAAGTCCTTGAGGCAGTCTTTGCAGCAGAAGCTGATCAGGCGGTCCGGCTTGCCCTCGAGGCGATAGATGTAGTCAACGGGCTTGCCCATGTCGCCGCCGAGTTTGTCCCCGGAAACGATACAGGCGGTGGTCGGGTATTCGGCCTTGGCCTTGGCGATCCAGGCGGCGTCCTTTTCGGTCACCGGGACGAGTTGGCCCTTGTCATGGCCTTCGTGGGCGAAGGCCGTGCTGGCGGTCGCCGCAGCACCAAAGAGGGCTGCAGCGATGGAGAGAGAGCGGAGGAGTTGCATAGATATAGATTTGATTGAAGTTTCGTGAGGTTAAACGGCAGCCGGCGTCCGATCCCTCAACTTTTTGGGTGGCTTCCCGAAAACATCAAAACTCGTAGCTGGCGCCCAGCCCCAGCCACGCCTGCCGGCCCGCGCCCGATAGCACAACGGAGTCATTCCGGGTTGCCCTACTTTTCAAGGCGTAGACGGGGCTCCAGTTCCTTGGGAACTTGACCTAGGTATATTTGCACCAAGGGTCCCTTTTCGGTCATATTAGAAATTAGAGCCCACGGAGTTTGCGCGATGATAGAAGGCGCGAACTCCCAGACAAAGTATCGTCTTTTCTCCTTAAAATAACCTATCCCGCCTTTCACCTTCTCTGCGGGTAGTCCCACGTAAGCCCGGGAGACCAAACCACTATCAGACTCGTAGTAAACTACGTCCCACTGTTCGGCCGATCGAGTGTAGCGTCCGGAGGAAATGAAAATCTCCATTTTATGACCAAGGTTGGGCGGCACCCAGTT
>DAOQKI010000010.1:0-60080 GCA_035334485.1 Opitutaceae bacterium | reverse complement strand
GCGCGCCGGCTCCTCTGGCCGATCAAGCGGAAGTACGGCCGCAAGATCTCGTGGGCCGACCTGATGATCCTCGCGGGCAACGTCGCCCTCGAGACGATGGGCTTCAAGACCTTCGGCTTTGGCGGCGGACGCGAGGACGTGTGGGAGCCGGACCAGGACGTCTACTGGGGCATCGAGCGGAAATGGCTCGACGACAAGCGCTACTCCGGCGAGCGCAATCTCGAGAATCCTCTCGCGGCCGTGCAGATGGGCCTGATCTACGTGAACCCCGAGGGCCCGAACGGGAATCCCGACCCGCTGGCTGCGGCGAAGGACATCCGCGAGACGTTCGCGCGCATGGCGATGAACGACGAGGAGACGGTGGCGCTCATCGCGGGCGGCCACACCTTCGGCAAGACCCACGGCGCGGCCCCGGCCTCGCATGTCGGCCCCGAGCCCGAGGCCGCCCCGCTCGAGGAACAGGGCTTCGGTTGGAAGAACAGCCACGGCTCCGGCAAGGGCGGCGACGCCATCACGTCCGGCCTCGAGCTCACGTGGACCACCACGCCCACCAAGTGGAGCAATAACTTCTTCTGGAACCTGTTTGGCTACGAGTGGGAGCTCACGAAGAGCCCGGCCGGCGCCCACCAGTGGAAGCCGAAGCACGGGGCCGGCGCCAACACAGTGCCGGACGCGCACGACCGCTCGAAGCGGCACGCGCCCATGATGCTCACCACCGACCTCGCGCTGCGCTTCGACCCGGCCTACGAGAAGATCTCGCGCCGCTTCCTCGAGAACCCGGACCAGTTTGCCGACGCGTTCGCGCGCGCCTGGTTCAAGCTCACCCACCGCGACATGGGTCCGCGGGCGCGCTACCTCGGGCCCGAAGTCCCGGCCGAAGTGCTGCTCTGGCAGGACCCGATCCCGGCGGTCAACCACCCGCTCGTCGACGCCAAGGACGTCGCCGCGCTGAAGGCGAAGATCCTCGCGACCGGCCTGTCGGTGTCCGAGCTCGTCGCCACCGCGTGGGCGTCAGCCTCGACCTTCCGCGGCTCCGACAAGCGCGGCGGCGCCAACGGCGCCCGCGTCCGCCTGTCGCCGCAGCGGTACTGGGAGTGCAACCAGCCGACCCAGCTCGGCAAGGTCCTCGACGCCCTCGAGGGCGTCCAGAAGGCCTTCAACGCCTCCGCGACGGGCGGCAAGAAAGTCTCCCTCGCGGACCTCATCGTCCTCGGCGGCGGCGCCGCCATCGAGCAGGCCGCGAAGCAGGCCGGCCATGAGGTCACGGTGCCGTTCACGCCCGGCCGCATGGACGCCTCGCAGGAGCAGACCGACGTCGAGTCGTTCGGCGTGCTCGAGCCGATCGCGGACGGCTTCCGGAACTACCAGAAGTCCCGCTACCGCATCCCGGCCGAGGCGCTGCTCGTCGACAAGGCGCAGCTCCTGACCCTGACCGCGCCGGAAATGACGGTGCTGGTCGGCGGCCTGCGCGTGTTGAAGACGAATGTCGGCGGCACGGCGCACGGCGTGTTCACGTCTCGCCCGGGCACCCTGACCAACGACTTCTTCGTGAACCTGCTCGACATGGCCACGGAGTGGAAGGCGGTCTCGAAGGAGGCCGAGCTGTTCGAGGGCCGCGACCGGAAGACGGGCGCGGCCAAGTGGACCGGCACCCGGGTCGACCTGGTGTTCGGCTCCGACTCGCGGCTCCGGGCGCTCGCGGAAGTCTACGCCAGCGGCGACGCGCAGGCGAAGTTCCTCCACGACTTCGTCGCCGCGTGGACCAAGGTGATGAACCTCGACCGCTTCGAGCTGGCTTAGGGCGGCGGAGGCCGCCCGTTGAAGGTTGAGAGTTGAAGGTTGAAAGCCGGACGCTCGCTGAGCGAAAGCGCTTTCAACCTTCAACCGACGACTTTCAACCACCCGCGCGGACCATCCATCGATTGCCGAAAACAAAAAGGCCGGCGGAGTCAGTGACTCAGCCGTCCTTCTGTTTTTCAGATCGAATCCTTCGACCTGAGACCTGCGACCTTCGACGCGGCGGCGTGCCGCCGCTCAACGCCGCATTCCCCGGTGGAGCCGGCTGGCGGGTTTCGGCGCGGCGGTCTCGGCGAGGGCCTTGTCGTCGAAGAGCGCGGAGTAGATGTAGGGGAAGCCCTCGATCTTCTTCCGCTCGACGCCGATGCCCATGTAGCGCTCGATGCTGCGGGCGTCGCGGACATCCTCCTCGGTGACGAGGGTGAAGGCGTCGCCCGTGTTCTGGGCGCGGCCGGTGCGGCCGATGCGGTGAACGTAGTCCTCGGGGTTCTCCGGCACGTCGTAGTTCACCACGTGGGAGACGCCGGCGATGTCGAGACCGCGGGCGGCGATATCCGTGGCGACCAGCACCTCGAACTTGCCGCTCTTGAAGCCGTCGAGCGCCTCGATGCGCTCGCGCTGACTGCGGTCGGAGTGCATCACGCCGACGCTGTGACCCTTGGTCTGGAGGCGGTGCGCGATGCGGTCCGCGCCCATCCGGGTGCGGGAGAAGATGAGCACGCTCTTGAAGTCCGTCTGTTCCAGCAGCAGCTGCAGGAGGTCGAACTTCTGCGAGGCCACCACGGGGTAGAACGCGTGGGAGACGGTCTCCGCCGGCGAGCGCTGGCGGCCGATCTCGACCTTGACGGGGTCGCGGAGCGCCCAGGCGGCGAGCGACGCGATCTCGGGGGGCAGCGTGGCGGTGAAAAAGAGGGTCTGCCGCGTCGCCGGGGTCTTCTGCACGATCCGCTTCACGTCGGGGAGGAAGCCCATGTCGAGCATGCGGTCCACCTCGTCGAGCACGAGGATGTCCACGTCCTTCAGCGAGCAGTTGCCCTGCTCAAGGTGGTCGAGGAGCCGGCCCGGGGTCGCGGCGAGGATGTCCATGCCGCGGCGGAGGTCGTCCACCTGCTTCCCGTAGCCCACGCCGCCGTAGACGATCGTGATGCGGAGGTCGGTGAACTTGGCGAATTTCTGGAACGCCTCCTCGACCTGCAGCGCGAGCTCGCGCGTCGGCTCGAGGATGAGGCAGCGGAGTTTCCCGTGCGTGCCGAGGCGCTGGATGATCGGGAGCGCGAACGCGGCGGTCTTGCCCGTGCCTGTCTGGGCGGAGCCGATGACGTCGCCGCCCCGCAGGACCACCGGGATGGCCTGGGCCTGGATGGGCGTCGGCGTGACGTAGCCCATTTCCTGCACGGCAAACGCGAGGGCGTCGGAGAGGCCGAGCTTGGAGAACTCGGTGTCCATCTTCGGGACGTCCACCGGGGTCGCCGGCTTGATCTCGGCGGTGCGCGGGTGCTCGAAAGACTCGTCCACGCGCGGGCGAACATGCTCGCGCTTGGGCCCGCGTCCGGCGCGGCCGCCGTCGCGGGAACCGTGGGAGGAATGCCCGCGGCCCGAGCCATGACCGCCACCGTGCGAGGTGGAGGAGCCGTGGGCGGAACCGTGGCCGCGGTCCTCGCGGCGGGGACGGGATTCATGACCGCCGTGCGATCCCCCTTGGCCGCTGCCATGCGGCTTGCCGCCCGTGCCGCGCTCGGAGCGCGGGTGGTGCGAGGAATGGGACTTGGGGGAGGAAGCGGGTTTCGCCGCCGGTGCGGCGTGGGTCGGACGCGAAGGCGCGATCGTCTGGCGCAGCTTCGACAGGATTTTCTTCAGCATTGTCGGATAGGAGAGCGGTCAGACTCTCGGAAACCGACGGGTTTGCAACCCCCCAGTTCGGGGACGTTGGGTCTGGTGGGCCCGGTGGGCCCGGTTGAAAGTTGAGGGTTGAGGGTTGAAAGCCCGGATGCGCAGAGACTTCGCTGCGAAAGGGATCGGGCGGAACGGCGGGATCCGGCGCCGAAGGAACAAACCCCACCGGCTTTCAACCGACGACCTTCAACCCTCAACTCCCCAAGGCGCCTCAGAGATTGGCTTTGATCTTGTCGAGGATGGCGAGGGAGAGCGTCTCGTCGCCGAACGTGCCGACGCGGATGCTGACCTTGCTGAGATTGTCACCCACGCGCTCGACCTTGATCTCGATCTTCTTGTCGGCGGCGTTGCGCACCACGATCTTGCCGAGCAGGGCGTCCTTGTTGTCGCTGACCTTGGCGAACTCGAGCTGCTGGACGGCGCGCTGCGAGGCCTTGTACACGCGGTCGAACGAGGAATCGAGGGTGGCGTTGAGGTCGCCGCGGATGTACGCGACCGCGCCAGCCCCGGCGCCGGCGGCCACGGCGATGCACCCCGAGGTGAACGCCAGGGACGAGAGGGCGAGGACAAGGGCGAGGAACGCACCAAGACGGGGAGCACGATTGGGTTTCATGGGAGTGAAGGGATTAGACGCCATGGACCGCAGTTCGGTAAAGCAGTTTCCCTCGGGCCGCAGATTATCCCAGAGTTTTTACCCAGCCCCTCGCCCATCAGCGATTTCCGTACTCCGCAATTGCGCCGGGCGGTTCGGCGGCCCAACGTCTCGGTCACCGGAAAGCACCCTGCATGAATCCTGACGTCCTCTGGCTGGTCCGCCTCGGCACCGATCAAGGCATGTTCCACCGCTCACAGTGCCTCGCGATCCGCGCGAAGCTGGGCGACGGGGCCGGGATCGGCGACTTTGCCCAGCAGCTGATCGACGACGCGGTGGTCGAGGACATCGCCGCCCTGGAACGCCTGGCGAGCGTGGCCATGACCAAGGCCCAGTCGGGTCCGCCGGCCAGCGACCCGTTCGAGGACGACGCCTCCAGCGCGCCGTTTCCGGCCCGGGCCGCGGCCCCGGCGGCGCCGCAATTCGACTTTGCCGCAGCGGGCAAGATGGCCGACGAGGCCCTCGCCGAAGGGCTCCGGGAGCTCCTCCGCACGACCGCCCGCTACGGCGCGAGCGACCTCCATCTCTCGACGGGCTCGCGGCCCTTCATCCGGAAGAACCGCCAGCTCGCGTTCATTTCCGACTATGTCCTGACGGCGGAGGACGCCCTGCGCCTCAACACCTCGCTCCTGTCGGAGGGCCAGCGGGAGATTTACCTCCAGCGGAAGGACTACGACTACGCCCTGGCCCTGAGCCGCGCCGACCGGTACCGCGTGAACCTCATGTTCCACAAGGGCGGCGCCGCGGGTTCCTACCGCATGGTGCCGGACCAGGTGCGCACCCTCGAGCAGCTCGGCTACTCGGGGCACCTCGACACGCTCAAGAAACTCCTCTCCTACCACAACGGCCTGATCCTCATCACGGGCCCGGTCGGCTCGGGCAAGACCACCACCCTCGCGTCGATGGTCGCCTACCTCAACGAGACCCGCACCGACCACATCATCACCGTCGAGGATCCCATCGAGGTCGTCCAGCCGGCCAAGGGCTGCAACGTCACGCAGCGCGAGGTCGGCCAGCACACCAAGTCGTTCTTCACCGCGCTCAAGGGCGCGCTGCGCGAGGACCCCGACGTCATCGTGATCGGTGAGCTCCGCGACCTTGAGACCATCGAGATGGCGATCACGGCCTCGGAGACGGGTCACCTCGTGATCGGCACGATGCACACGAGCGACGCGGCCACGACGCTCAACCGCCTGTTGGACGTCTTTGCGCCGTCGCAGCAGACGCAGATCCGCGCGAGCGTGGCGGAGAGCCTCCGCGGCATCGTCTGCCAGCGCCTGCTGCCCTCGACCGACGGCAAGGTCACGCTCGCGTGCGAGATCCTCGTCGCGAACACCGCCATCCAGAACCTCATCCGCGAGGGCAAGTCGCAGGGCCTGCGCAACACCATGGAGACCGGCGTGCGCGAGGGCATGTGTCTCATGGACAATGTCGTCTTCGGCCTGTGGCAGCAGCGCGAGATCTCGGCGGAGACGGCGCTGGCGAACATCAGCAACCGCGTGCTGCGCGCGAAGATCACCTGACCATGGCCGCCATCGACCAACTCCTCCGCTCGATGCTCGAAAAGGGCGGCTCGGACCTCCACCTCACCGTCGGGCTCCCGCCCAAGGCCCGCATCTCCGGCACGCTCCAGCCGATCGGGCCGAAGGCCATGGACGCGGCGGGCATGGCGGCGCTGCTGAAGGAGATCGTCCCCGAGCGCCGCTGGCACGACTACCTTGAGCGCAAGGACCTCGACCTCGCGCACGAGATCCCCGGCTTCGCCCGGTTTCGCGGCAACTACCTGTACAACCACTGGGGCCAGGCCGCCGTCTTCCGCCAGATTCCCGCCAAGATCCTCTCGTTCGACGACCTCAAGCTCCCCGAGTCGCTGAAGAAACTCTGCCACCGCACGGAGGGCCTCGTGGTCGTGACCGGCCCCACCGGCTCCGGCAAGTCGACCACGCTCGCGGCGATGATCGACTACATCAATTCGAACTTCTCGCGGCACATCATCACGATCGAGGACCCGATCGAGTTCGTGCACCAGGCGAAGAAGTCGACGATCGTGCACCGCGAGGTCGGCGAGCACACCGAGTCGTTCGCCGCGGCGCTCAAGGGCGCGATGCGGCACGACCCCGACATCGTGCTGCTGGGTGAAATGCGCGAAATGGAGACGATCAAGCTCGCGCTCGGGTGCGCCTCGATGGGCATGCTGGTCTTCGGCACGCTCCACACGAACAACGCCCCGAAGACCGTCGACCGGATCATCAACACCTTTCCCGCCGAGGAGCAGAACCAGGTGCGCGTGATGCTCTCGAGCTGCCTCGCCGGCGTCGTCGCCCAGTTGCTCTGCAAGCGCATCCCGAAGGGCCGCTGCGCGGTCCACGAGATCCTCCTCGCCCACGAGGCCCTGCCCAACACCATCCGCAGCGGCCAGATCTCCAACATCCGCTCCATCATCGAGAGCGGCGGCAACGAGGGCATGGTCACGATGGACAACAGCCTCATGGCCCGCGTCCAGGACGGCACCATCGAGGCCCGCGAGGCGTACATGAAGGCCACCAACAAGGCCCTCTTCGCCTCGATGCTGAAGCCCGGCGACCTCGACGGCGGCCACTAGGCCCCTCCCGTGCTAGCGCTCCGGGCGGCGACATCGGCCCGGTCTTGCCACGAAGGCCACGAAGCGCACGAAGCCCGGCCTTCGCGAGCCTAGCGGCCCTAGCGGTGAAACATCAGCTCCGCGTCGACCCGCTGCGGACGCGGACACGTTGACTTCGAACCGCGGGTGAGCGTGGCTGAAGGCCCCATCCTTCCCCACATGAGCAAGAAGATCCCCGTCGCCCTGCAACTCTGGTCTGTCCGCGAGGACACCGCGCGCGATTTCGCCGCCACCGTCGGCGCCGTCGGCGCCATGGGCTACGCCGGCGTGGAAACCGCCGGCTTCGGCAACACCGACGCCCGCGGCGCCAAGGCCGCGCTCGACGCCGCCGGCCTGAAGGTCGCCGGCATGCACGCGGGCATCGGCCAGCTCCGCACCGACCTCAACCGCTACGTCGACGACGCGCTGCTGCTCGAGACCAAGCACGTGATCTGCCCGGGCTGGCCCCACACGCACTATCACTCCGGCGCCGCCTGCTCGCGCATCGGCGAGGAGCTGGGCGCGATCGGCGCGACCTTCCGGGCGCACGGGATCCAGTTCGCCTTCCACAATCACGCCTCCGAGATGGCCGTCGTGGATGGCCGGCGGGTGTTCGACTGGATGCTCGACGCGGCCTCGCCGCGCGACCTCGGCTGCCAGGCCGACGTCTACTGGGTCCACGTCGGCGGCAAGGATCCGGCGACCTTCATCCACGAGCAGGGCCGCCGCATCCGCACGGTCCACCTCAAGGACGAGAAGGAGATCGGCACCGGCCCGGTGAATTTCCCATCGGTCTTCGCCGCCCTCGAGGCCGTCGGCGCGGTCGAGTGGTACGTCGTGGAGGTCGAGCAGTACAACCACGTCCCGCTCGAGTCCGTCCGCCGCTCGCTCGATCTGCTGCGGAAGTGGGGCAAGGCCTGAGGCCGGACGGCCTCAGGCCGGTCGAAAGTCACAGGTCGAATGTCGAAAGACTGAGATGTGGTCGCGGCTGAGCCGCGACGGCTGATTGCGACGTTCGACCTGAGACCTTCGACTTTCGACCCGCAGCCTTCGGCTGCGGCCTACTTCTTCAGCGCGTTGCGGACGGCGTTGGCGAGGTCAGAGAGCCGGTAGGGCTTCGGCACGATGCCGCAGAAGCCGTGCGCGCGGAAATTCGCCAGCACCGGGTCGCCGGAATAGCCGCTCGAGACGATCGCGCGGACTTCGGGCTCGATCTTGCGCAGCTCCTGCATCGCCTCCTTGCCGCCCATGCCGCCCGGCACCGTCAGATCCATGATGACGAGGTCGTAGGGCTGGCCGGCGGCGCGGGCCGCCTGGTATTCGCGGAGCAGGTCGGAGCCGTCCGGCACCGTCGTCACCTGCAGGCCGAGGCGGGAAAGCAGCACGTCCACCATCGTGCGGATGGGGTCCTCGTCGTCCATGAAGAGCACCTTGCCGGTCATGGGTTCCATCGCGGACTTGCCGACCGGCGGCGCGGGCGGGGACTCCTTGGCGGCCGGCAGCCAGATGCGGAACGTGGTGCCCTTGCCGACCTCGGACTCGACGGCGACGTGGCCTTGGTGCTTCCGGATGATCGAGTAGACCGTGGCAAGGCCAAGGCCGCTGCCCTGCTCCTTCGTGGTGAAATACGGCTCGAAGATCCGGGCGAGATGCTCGGGCGAGATGCCGGCGCCGGTGTCGGCGATGCTCAGCTCGAGGTAGCGGCCCGCGGGCAGCGGCACGGGACCGTCGGCGGCCAGGTCGACGTTGCGCAGCGAGACCCGGATGATGCCCCCGTTCTTCATCGCCTGCATGGCGTTGATCACGAGGTTCTGCACCACCTGGCCGATCTGGCTGCGGTCGACATCCGCCGCCCAGAGGTTGGCGCCGGTGCTGAATTCCGCGCGGACCGCCGAGCCGTGCAGCGAGAACTCGGTGGCCTCGCGCACGACCTCGGGGAGCCGCACCGCGGTGCGGACCGGGTCGCCGCCCTTGGCGAAGGTCAGGAGCTGCTGGGTGAGGTCGCGGGCGCGCAGCGTCGCGCGCTCGGCCTCCTGCAGCCACTTCGCGACCGGCGTGTTCTCCGTCGACGGGTCGAGCTGCGCGAGGGTCAGGTTGCCCATGACTACCGCGAGGATGTTATTGAAATCGTGGGCGATGCCGCCGGCAAGGATGCCGACCGACTCGAGCTTCGACGCGCGCTCCAGCTCGGATTCCATGCGCGAGCGCTCGGTCACGTCGCGCAGCACGAGCACGGCGCCGGTGCCGCGGCCCGTGGCGTCGAGCATCGGCGCGCAGCAGCCCTCCACCAGGCTCCGCCCGCCGACCCGGCGCAGCACCTGGGTCTGCGGCGGCAGGTCGATCACGCCGCCGCCGCCGATCGCGGCGGCGACCGGCGTCGGCACCGGGACATCGGTGCGGGCGTGGCGCATCACGCAGATCTCGGTGATGGGCCGGCCGGACGCGGCGGACGCGGTCCAGCCCGTGAGCTTGATCGCGGCCTGGTTGATGAACACGACGCGGCCCTCGCGGTCGGTCGTGATGACGCCCTCGGCCATGGCGCGCAGGGTGACGGCGAGGCGTTCGCGTTCCTCGGCCAGCGCGCGCTCGGCCGCTTTGGTGGCGGTGAGGTCGACGATGATGGCCGGCGTGCGCTCGAAGTGGGCGCGGTCGTTCAGGGTCGGCACCCACCAGTGGCTGTGCACGTGCAGCTCGCTGCCGTCGATGGCCCGCACGGTCATGTTGCCCTCGGATTCATTTCGCCCGGACCAGATGGCCAGCATCGTCTGCCGGCGGAGGGTCCAGGAGGAATCGGTCATGATGAACTCCTGGTGCGCGGAGGCCTCCTCGCTGTTTGAGGCCTTGAGCATCCGGAGGGCGGCGCGGTTGATGCCGATGAGCGGCACCCGCCGCATGGCGGCGGCAAACTCCTGGGGATGCTCGTCGGCCCAGGTCGCGAGATCCGGCACACCGGACGCGCGGAGGCCGTCCATCCACTCGATGGTGGAGCGGTAGTTGAACTCGACCAGCGCCAGCGGCGAGTTCTCGAACAGGAGCTGGTAGCGGAATTCGCTGTCGTGCAGGGCGGCGCGGGTCTGCTCGCGCTCCGTGAGATCGTTGCCGATGCTGAGCACCTGCTCGCGGCCGTGGAAGGTGAAGACCAGCGTCGTGACCTCGACCTGGAGCTCGCGGCCGTCCTTGCAGCGGTGGGTGAACACGCCCATCTGGTTCGGGCCCGCCTGCATCGAGCGCACCGCGCTCCGCATGTGCTCCCACTCCCGCTCCGGCCGCAGGTCCGGGAGGGTCATCTGCTCGAACTCGGCGCGCGTGTAACCATAGACCGCGATGGCGGCATCGTTCACCGAGATGATCCGCATGGTCTCCCGGTCGTAGATCCACATCGGATAGGGGTTGGCCAGGTACAGCCCGCGGTAGCGCTCCTCGCTCTCGCGCAGGGCCGCCTCGGCCAGCCGACGGTCGGTGATGTCTGTCACGAACCCCTGGATCGCCGCGACCCGCCCGGCGGCGTCGCGGACCACCCGCACATTTTCCGAGATCCAGCGCGTGCTGCCGTCCGGCCGGCGAATCTCCGACTCGAATCCCGTCACGATGTCGCTCCGGGAGACCAGCCCCAGAAAGTCGGCGCGGCGGCCCGGCTCGACATAGATCTGCTCGACCTGCTCGGGAGTGATCTTCAGCAGCGCCTCGGCACTCTCGTACCCGAGGATTCGGACCATCGCCGGGTTGACCGTGCGAAACCCGCCGCCGATAGGATTCTCGTAGATGCCCTCCAGCGCGTTCTCAAAGAGGAACCGGTAGAGATCGACTGCCTTGGCGGTCTCCGCCTGACGCCTCGTCCATAACAGCCCGCACGTGATCGCCGCCACTACCGCAACGATCCCCGCCGGCCACCAGGGATTCATCGCCAGCTGGACCAGTGGACCGGGAAGCATGGACAAGGACACGGGCATCACACAGCGCGGAAAACGGGACACTCCAATCGCTGGAGCCGAGGTTTGTCGAGGGGCAAAGCCATCTCGGTGCTAGTTGCCTAACGCTGGCACTTACTAATGCGTTAGCGATCACACTGGAAGCTGGCTCGATCGTCAAAACCCAATCGACTGTAACTCGCGCCAGCGATCGCCTCCGGCATTCCATCTTCGACTTTCCCTCCACCCGGATCACAAACGCGTCATGCCCAAAATCCGCGCCGCCACCGCTGCCGACGTCCCGCTCATCCTCGAGTTCATCCGCGACCTCGCGTCGTATGAGCGCCTCCTGCACGAGGTCGAGGCGACCGAGGAGAAGCTGCACGCCACCCTGTTTGGCCCGCGCCCGGCAGCGGAGTGTATCCTGGCGTTCACGGATATCGGGACTCCGGCGGGATTCGCGGTGTTTTTTACGAATTACTCCACGTTCCTGGCCAAGCCGGGGATCTACCTCGAGGACCTGTTTGTAAAACCCGAGCACCGGGGCCACGGACTGGGCAAGGCCCTCCTGCTCCATCTGGCAAAGCTCGCCAATGACCGGGGCTGCGGCCGGATGGAATGGGCGGTCCTCGACTGGAACCAGCCGGCGATCGAGTTCTACGAATCGCTCGGCGCGGAGCGGAAGCTGGATTGGACAATCTGCCGCCTGACCGGCGACCGCCTGGCCCGGTACGCCTGACCCCACCGTCCAACGACGGCTCAATCCGGCTGGAACTCCGCCGGAATATTGTCAGGTTGCAGTATCACTCCCCGGTGACCTACCCTTCCCGCCAATGAGCAGCGTTCCTCCTCCCAATGATGCCATCGCCGAACTCAGTTCGTCCTTAGGTGATGAGTCGGCTCGGGAGTTGGTGGACATCTTCCTCAACAATTTCCCGAATGTGTTGAACGACCTGAGCACCGGCGACCGGGAACAGCGCCGCCGGGCGGCCCACAGCCTCAAGAGCAGTTCGCACATCGTGGGAGCCGACGGCCTTTCGAAACTCATGGCCGCGCTCGAGGCCCGGCTGTCGCAGCCGGTCGGCGAAGTGACGGCGGCCGACGTTGAGTCGACAGTGGGCGAGTTCGAGCGCGTGGCCGTGAGCCTGCGCGCCTACGCGAAGCAGTAACGGTTGCCGTCCGCAGTTACGGCGGCGAATTTCCCGCGGCCCGGACCGGCGACGCCGATCAGCTCTTCACGAGCCCGGCCTGGATGCACCAGCGGACGAGGCTCGCGACCTCGCGCACGCCGATTTTCTCCATGATGTTCGCCCGGTGCTTTTCGACCGTGCGCACACTCAGGTCGAGACGCGCGGCGATCTCCTTGGAGGAAAGTCCGGCGGCCACCAGTTGGACCACCTCGATTTCGCGGCTCGAGAGCATCTTCACGGCCTCGACCGACGGCACGGTCAGCGGCAGGCCGGACTTCTGGGGCGTCGGCGGCAGGTTGCCCGCGACGGCTGCTTCCGTCGCCGAGAACTTCGGCGGCACATTGGTGGCGAAGAACATTCCGCCGCCGAGCACCACCTCAACCGCCTGCATCACGTAATTGATCGGCTCGGTCTTATCGACGAACCCGTGCACGCCGAGCGTCATTAGCCGGGCCGGCAGTTCCGCATCCGGGTGGCCCGTCAGCACGAGAATACGCGTCGTCGGCACCTTGGCCCGGACTTCACGGATCACCTCGAGCCCGTGCATGCCAGGGAGGAAGAGGTCCACGACCAAGAGCGCGGGCTTCTCCTTCAGGCAGTAATCCAGGCCGGATTTGCCATCGGCAAATTCACCGGCAACCACCAGACCGCGCATCCGATTCAACGCCATGCTCATCATATGGCGGAAGACCGGCTCGTCTTCGATGATAACGACTCTCGTAGCCACGGGAGCTCCACTCAAAGCCCGCGCCTGCCGGTTTCAAGTCTATACACCGGTTCGTTTCATTTCGTGCAGAAACAACCGCAGGGCCCGGAAGTCCTCCGGCAGAAACACCCCACGGTGACTGAGGAACTCCTGCACCCCGTCAGGACGCCATTCCTTTGCAAGATATCGGTTGTGCTGTTCCGTCGTAAGCGCGACCCAATGAGGGCAATCGACGCAGTGTGTGCCGCTCACCCGCGTGAGGCAGCGCTTCAATTCCTGGCGACGACAGCTGCCGTCGGGCGCCCGCTCGCGGAAGGAATCGCGGCAGGTTTTGAATTCCGGGTAAAAACAGGCCTTCACCAACTGACGCACGGGCGCGGCAAACTCGTCACGCCACACCGCGGGTGAGTTGCCGAGGACCCGGTTGACGAGCGGGTCGAGCTCCTCGTCCGACATCTCTCCCGGGGTCCCGCGGTCGGCAGGATGCAGCGGCGGCGGCAGTCCGCGGTCCTGGATCAGGCTCCAGAGTCGCGCGCCCATCGCCGAGATCTCATCCGTCGGCGGCAAGGGCCGGGTGTTCTGCCAGAAATACCGTTCCAGAATCTGGCCGATGATTTTGCCAAACGTTTCCGCGGCGGTCTCCATGGTCGTGAAGTGACCCTAGCCCGTGGCCGCGCGCAATCCGATATCACGGGTTGTCCGAAGCCGGGCTGGGTGCGGTCGCGGTCGGCGCCACGACGCTGGCGGCGAATCCCTGAACGCCGGCAATTCACCGCATTTTGTTTGCGGTCGATAGGGAGTGGAGTCCCTTCACCGGACCGCAAATCTGGCCCTGTCTGCCTCGGCTTCACTCACGCTGGCCATCACCGGCGCTTTGACGATCCGGGACGATTCTGGCCTTCTCCTCTATTCCGACGTGTCCGCTTCTCCCGCCACTTCCCGCACAGCCATCGTGCTCGCGTTTGCCGCGATCTACCTGATCTGGGGCAGCACCTACCTCGCCATCCGCGTGGCGGTGGAGACGCTGCCGCCGTTCCTGATGGCCGGCGCCCGTTTCCTCGTGGCGGGTTCCCTCGCCTACGCGTGGCTGACCTACCGGGGACGGGGACGCGTCTCGTCCCGCCAAGTCTGGGATAACGCCATCGTCGGCGCTCTGCTGCTGGTCGGAGGCAACGGTCTCGTGGTTTGGGCCGAGCAGACCATCCCGTCGGGAATCACCACCCTGATCATCTCCGTGAGCCCCCTGTTCATGGTGCTCACCGACTGGATGCTCCCGAGCGGCGCGCGTCCGACCTGGCCGACCTTGCTGGGCTTGGCGCTGGGCTTCGGTGGGTTGGTGCTGCTGATCGGCGGCGGCATCTCGCCCGGCGTCGGCCTCGACCTGTGGCGTTGTGCCGGCCTGATGGTCGCCTGCCTGTCGTGGTCCGTCGGGTCACTCTACTCGCGCTACGCCAAGAACCCGGCGGAGCCCATGACCGCCGCCACGCTCCAGATGCTGCTCGGCGGCTTCATGATGTTTGTGATCGGGATTGCGCGGGGAGAAGCCGCGGGCTTCCACGCCGAGATGCTGACGCTTCGTTCTGTGGGCGCGTGGTCCTATCTGGTCTGCGCCGGCTCACTCATCGCGTTCCCGGCCTATGTCTACTTGCTCAAGCACAGCACGCCGGCGCGGGTCTCGACCTATGCCTACGTCAACCCGGTCGTGGCGGTCTTTCTCGGCTGGCTGATCCTCAGCGAGCCGGTCACGCCGCGCACCCTCGTCGCGTCGGCCATCATCATCGCCGCCGTCGCGATCATCACCGTGCAGCGCAGCCGCACCGCGAAGAAACCCGCCTGATCGTCTCATGAACCGCGTCCCCACCCTCGCCCTGATCGGGGATCCGTCGCCGACCGTGACGGCCCACCGGGCCATTCCGATCGCGCTGGCCTTGGCGGCGGACGCGGAGCGCGTGATGGTGCAGTGGCGCTGGTACCCGACCGCCGCGCTCCGCGACCCGGCCCGCCAGCTCGCCGAGATCGCCGCCCTGTGGGTCGTGCCGGCCAGCCCTTACGCCAACATGGACGGAGCGCTCGGCGCCATCCGCTGGGCTCGGGAGGCGCGCCGGCCGATCCTCGGCAGCTGCGGGGGATTCCAGCACATGCTGATCGAGTTTGCCCGCGCGTGTGCCGGGATCCGGAGTGCGGACCACGCCGAGACCAACCCGAGCGGCGCGGAACTCGTGGTGGCGCCGCTAAGCTGCTCGCTCGTGGAGAAGACTGGCGCGGTGCATTTCGCGGCGGGTTCGGCCCTGCGATCGATCTACGGCCGTGATTCCGCCGTCGAGGGCTACCACTGCAATTACGGCCTGAATCCCGCGTACCGCGCCCAACTCGAGGGGGCGGGCCTCCGCTTCACCTCCCACGACGAGGCAGGCGACGTGCGCGCGGCGGAACTGGCCCCGGCGAACCACCCGTTTTTCATCGGCACGCTGTTCCAGTCCGAACGCGCCGCTCTGCGCGGCGAGGTTCCGCCGCTCGCCCGGGCCCTGGTGCGCGCTGCTGTCAGGCTCGCCGGATAGCCCGACTTGCGCGGGCTTCGTGCCCTTTGTGCTCTTCGTGGCTAACCACCAACCCCCGCACGGGCCGAACACCAAGTTCAGCGTGCCGGCGTCAGCAGGGCCTTGAGGGTGGCCGCGTCGCGGAGGAAACACTCCGGCTCGTCGCGCTCCACGAACTCGAGCATCGCGTAGCGATCGACCGCCACCCCGGCCGCGATCCCGATGAAATCGCGCCAGCGCGCCGCGCCATCGGCGAGGGGCAAGCGCTCCATCGGCGAAGGTTTCCAATGGTAAACGTGGAGGTGGGTCACGCGCGGCAGCAGGCTGCGCAGGTCCGCCATGCAGTCGGCCGTGTCGCGGTCGAGCGGCGGCTGCCAATAGGTGAAGAGGTGCGGGTGATTGACGGCGTCGAGGAGCCGGCGGGTCGACTCCGCGGTGTCGGTGAGCGTGCCGCCGTGGAATTCCAGGGCGACGGTCAGCCGGGCCGCCTCGGCGAGCGTGGCAATCCGGCGCAGGTCATCGGCCACCCGGGCCCGCTGGACCGCGTCCGCCGCCGCGGAGCCGACCCCGCCCGCCCAGACCCGGATCGTCGGGGCCCCCAGCTCGACCGCCGTGGCCAGCACGTGCTCGAAGGCCAGGCCGTCGGCCTCGCTCTGGGCCGCCCGATAATAGCTCCCGTAGGCCGCGACCGACAGGCCGGCCTCCTGGGTCATTTCCCTCACTTCCCGCGCCCGGGCGAGATTGCCGTGCGGCACATGGATGTCGCCGCCCCACTCGATGCCGCGCAGCCCGGCCTGGCGGACGAGGGCCACGATCTGGGTGGGCGTCAGGGCCCGAAAAGTCACGGAAACCAAACCCGGGTGGATCATGTCCAAAGATTGGTCGGGCCCCCGTCACCTTGCCAGACCGGAAAACCCGCCGCAACCTGCGTCACCGCCATGAAACTCCCGCTGCTCGTTGTCCTCGGCCTCGTCGCCGGGCTGCTCGCCGGCTGCAGCACGATCAACAGCCGGATCAAGGAAAAGGCCCCCGTCTTTGCCGCCCTCGACGCCGCCACCCAGGCGAAGCTTCAGCGCGGCGTGATCGAGCTGGGGTACACCCCGGACATGGTCTACATCGCCCTCGGCGCGCCCGACGAGAAGCACGAGCGGCAGACGCCCAAGGGCAAGACCGAGGTCTGGAGCTACCTGACCACCTATCACGAGTTCGCCGGGACCGGCCTGGTGGGTTACGAGCCGGTCGTCGTGCACAATCCGCGGACCGGCGCCCGCTACGTCTACCTCGACCCCGTCTACTCGGACATGTACCGCGAGTTCACGCAGGAGGACATGCGCATCGTGTTTCACGACGGCCATGTCGTGGCGATCGAGCAGGCGAAAAGTTGAGGCGGCACAGGTGATAGCCGTCAGTTGAAAGTTGAAAGGCCGGAGACCTTTCAACCTTCAGCTTTCAACCTTCAACCGCGCAGCCCCGGGCCGCGCCTCACCGGATCAGCTCCGGCGCGAGCGCAAGCCGCATGCCGATGCCGAGGGTGCGCACGTTCGGCTCCGCCCCGGTGCGATAGGTCGGACGGCAGCCATAGGCGATGTCGAACGAGTTGCCGCCGCGCGCCACCCGGAATTCGCCGTTGATCGGTCCGCGATAGTCGGACACCCGGCCGCCCGGGTATTTCCCGAACCAGTCCTGGCACCACTCCGAAACGTTGCCCAAGACATCGTAAAGTCCGAGCGCGTTCGGGAGTTTCTCGCCGACCGGGTGGCTCATCTTCCGGCCGTTCACCGCATACCAACCCGTTTCCGGCTGCACCCCGGGGGCGCCCTGTTCCGTGCCTAGCCGGCAGGCATACTCCCACTCCGCCTCTGTCGGCAGGCGGTAGGCGTAGCCGCGCGGCAGCCGGCCCGCCGCCTGCTCACGCACCGTGAGCCGCTGGCAGAAATCCTGGGCCGCTTTCCACGAGATGAAATCGACCGGAAAAGTCCCGCCTTTGTAGCGCATCGGGCGGAGATTCATGACGGACACCCACTCTTCCTGGGTGATCTCGTAGCGGCCGAGCCAGAAGCCTTGCGAAATGGTGACCTCCGTCTCCGGTCGCTCGTCATCCTCGCCCGCCTCGTCACCCATCACGAACTTGCCCGGCGGGACAAATACCATCGGTGAATTGATCGCCTTGAGCACGAAGCCAAACTCCGGGTTCGCCCCAACCTTCCGCAGGAAATCCTGCTTCGATTCCCGAAAATCCTGGGCGGCCGGACTGGCCCGCCATCGGCGGACGGTCTCGGACGGCGGTACCGACGACTCCGGGGCGGCTTCCTCAGCCGTCATCCCGGTCGATCCTCCCAGCATCAGCAAACCGCAAAGGAGCAGAACGGGGCGGACATTCATGAGAGCAAACTAGCCGTGCCGTCGCACTACCGGCAAGCCTGCCGCATGGTTTTGCGGTGCACCTTGTAAATAATCATTGCCGCCTGCGCTAGCCACCGACCACCAGGACGAACTTGAAGAAGATCAGGATGAATCCAACCAGCCCGCAGCAGCCGAGGAAGCCCATCGTGTCCATGCGGTCCCACTTCGTGAATTCCCACGAGGAATGCGGGAACAGCTTGCGGTCGTCGAAGCGCGCCGGGTTCGCGTAGCTCGCCTGGACGTCGAGCGCGTCCTGCTCGAGCGTGGCCGCCACCGGCGTCTTCAGGCGGACGTAGAAACGGTCGACGCGCTGTTTCTCCGTCGGCGCGGTCAGCAGGCTGACCGCGATCAGAATGATGATCGGCAGGATCGCATCCACGAGATAGCGGGTCGTCATCAGGCCCGCCGGTCCGAAGCGGGACACGTCGACCCCCAGCAGGTGCAGCAGGTAGACCTCAGCGCGGAACAGGCCCACGCCCGTCTTGGGCGAGTTCAGGTCGTGGCGATCCGCCCGCACGACGCCCTCCTCAAAGTAGACCGAGACCGGTTCGATCACCTGGGTGCGCGTGATCACCTCTCCCACCGCCTTGGCCCGGCCCGCCGCCACGTCGGCGTCGGTCGCAGGCGCCGTCACGGTCACGGAGCGCTCGCGGGTCATCACCGTCAACTCGGCCGACCGCGCCAGCGCCGGGATGTTGGGCACCGTCCACGGAATCACCGCGATGAAGATGAGGGTCGCCACGACCTGCACGCGCACCGCGATCTCCGTCAGCCGGCGCCAGATGAACATGAGCGTGATCGGCACGCCCCAGATCACCAGCAGGACGATCGCGAATTTCAGCAGCGCGACGACGCTGTTCAGGTAGAGGCCGATGCAGATGCCCGCGGCCAGCACGAGCGGCACGGTCAGGCGCGCGACCACCATGTAGTGCCGCTCCGTCTTCCCGGGAAAGAGCGGCTCGTAGAGATTCTTCACCACCAGGCCGGAGAGCACGACGGAGCCGGCGCCCAGGACGGCCAGCTTGCCGCCGAGGATGCCGATGATCATGACGCCGATCAGGCCGACGGGCAGCAGCGCGCGGGTGAGCAGGCCCCAGGTCTGGTCGGGGTCGGAGAGGTTCGGCCCGAAGAGCGCGATCGCGATGAGGCCGCAGAAGGCCCAGGCGATCGTGACGAAGCGCTTGCTGAAACCGCCCGTGACGGCGCCGATGCGGGCCGCGTACTCGTTCTTGGCCGAGCCGGCGATGGTCATGCCCGCCTGCGAGCCGACGATGCCGACGAGCTGGACGAAGAGCAGCGCGCCAATCGAGTACCACGTGTACTCGCTGCTGGAGCCGCCGCCAAACACGTTGAACATGACGTCCGGCACCTTGGCGTGGAGGCCTGACAAGCCTCCGATCCTGGCCAGCCCGAACGGTATCAGGATGATCGAGATCAGGATCACGAGCACCGCCTGCACCGCGTCGACCACGGCCGAGGCCTTGAGGCCGCCGAGCATGACGAAGATCGCGACGAGCGTGGATGACACCAGGTAGAACGGCACCGGCGTGAGGTACGAGACGTAGGGCTGGAGTTCGCCGCGGTCATAGAAGCCCTTGAGGACCTCGTAGCGCTGGGACTTCTCTGTCGAGAGGTTCGCCGCCAGGCGCTCCTTCCGCAGCGACACGAATTCCTTGTAATTGTTGACCTTCTCGTGGTCGGCGGCCGTGTAAGCCGACTCGGGCTTCACCATCATCGGCTGCAGCGTTTTCAGCGCGACGACGTTGCCGCCGGCGATGGCAACGATCGCCATCAGGATCGTGGTGATCGCGTAGAGCGTCGCGAGGAAGCGCCGGCCGAAGCGGTCCTCAAACAGGTCCGCCATGGTGGTCAGCCGCACGCGGCGGAACCAGACATTGGTGAACCAGTAGTAGGGCGTGAGGAACAGCGTGATGAGCGCCAGCCAGGCACCGCCCGCGCCCTGCCGGTACACCGAACTCGAGGTGGTCGTCGCCTGCCCCGGGTCGGTCATGTTGCCGAAGCTCAGGAAAAACTGGAACCACTTGCCGAGCGACCGGCCGCCGAGGAAGAAGTCGCTCTCGCCCTTCATGTGGCCCGAGAAGGCCTGGCCGATGACGAGAATGCCGACCACGTAGGTGATGAGGATGAGGGAATCGATCCAGTGCAGGCCGAACAGGGTCATGGGGAAGGGAGTTTTGGGCTCGGGCTGCGGCCCGAAAGCGTGCCATTAGGCCGGTCGGTGCAGGGCCAAGCAAGCCCGGCGGCCATGAAAATTTCCTAGGGTTTTCAGCCCGACACCGCGCCTAGCGCGTGATGTCGTTGTCGTTCGTCTCCGCGATGAAGAAGGAGCCGATCACGAACGACATCGCGGCCACCGCAATCGGGTACCACAGGCCGGCGTAGATGTCGCCGGTGTAGAACACGATGCTCGCCGCGATCAGCGGCAGGAAGCCGCCGAACCAGCCGTTGCCGATGTGATACGGCAGCGACATCGACGTGTACCGGATGTGGGTCGGGAACAGCTCGACGAGGAACGCCGCGATCGGGCCGTAGACCATCGCCACGTAGATCATCAGCACCAGCAGGAGGGCGACCACCTTCGGCCGGTTGATCTGCGCGGGATCGGCCGCCTTCGGGTAACCGATCGGGGCCAGCGTCGCCTCGTACGCCTTGGCGTCGAAGCCGGATACCGTCACCGTGCCGACGGTCAGCAGCAGCGGCTTGTCCCCCTCGGCCGGAGCCATCGTGAACGGGATGCCGCGGTTGTTGAGGAACGTGCGCGCCTGGTCGGTGAGCGACGGGGCCTTCTTCAGGCCGACGATCTTGCCCGCCGCATCCTGGACCGCCTCGAGCGTGAGGATGAACGTGCCGTGGTAGTCGGGCGTGTGCAGCACGACCGGCGACTGCGCCATCGCCCGCGCCAGGGCCGGATTGGCGGCGCCGGTCAGCGACTTGAAGATCGGCTGGTAGGTCAGCACGGCGAGCAGGCAGCCGAGCATCATGATGTGCTTCCGACCGAAGCGATCCGAGAGCCAGCCGAAGATGATCAGGAACGGGGCGCCGAGCAGCAGGGCCAGCCCGATCAGCAGGTACGTGGTCTCGTAGTCGAGCTTCAGCGTCGTGCTGAGGAAATAGAGCGCGTAGAACTGGCCAGCATACCACACGACGCCCTGCCCCGCCGTCGCGCCGAACAGCGCCTTGAGCACGATCTTGGCGTTGCCCCACTCCGCGAACGACTCGCGCAGCGGCGCCTTCGAGGTCTTGCCCTGCGCCTTCAGGTCCGCGAAGACCGGCGACTCCTCCAGCTTGAGCCGGATGAAGATCGAGATCGCCAGGAGGAACACGGAAAAGATGAACGGCACGCGCCAGCCCCAGGTGCTGAAGCCCTCCGCCGACATCACATGCCGCGTGGTGTAGATCACCGCCAGCGAGAGGAAGAACCCGAGGGTCGCGGTCAGCTGGATCCAGCTCGTGAAAAACCCGCGGCGCCCGTGCGGCGCGTGCTCGGCCACGTACGTCGCGGCCCCGCCGTACTCGCCGCCCAGCGCCAAACCCTGCGCCAGGCGCAGCACCACGAGGATCACCGGCGCCCAGAAGCCGATCGACGCATAGGTCGGCAGCACGCCCACGAGCGCGGTCGCCAGGCCCATCACGACGATCGTGACCAGAAACGTATACTTGCGCCCGATCAGGTCGCCGATTCGGCCGAACACGAGGGCGCCGAACGGCCGCACCGAGAAGCCGACGCCGAACAGCGCGAGGCTCGAGAGGAAGCCGGCGGTCTCGTTGCCGGGCGGGAAGAACAGCTTGCCGAAGAATGCGGCCAGCGTGCCGTAGATGTAGAAATCGTACCACTCGAACACCGTGCCGAGGGACGACGCGAAGATGACCAGCTTGTGTTTGCGGTCGAGGGAAGGGTCGACCGCTGCGTGGGGACTCATGGGGCGCCGCTACTCAACGGTTTTGAAGCCGCAGGGCAAGCACGCCCTCTGGAAATACCGGGGCGAACGCCGAACATCGGACGCCGAAGGATTCGGAGGGAAACGCTCAACGTTCGACGTTCAACGCTTAACGCTCAAGTGACCGCCCGGTCGTTGAGCGTCGAACGTTGAGAGTTGAACGTTAAACGTTGCCCGAATCCTTCGGCGTTGGGCGTTCGACGTCCGGCGTCCGACGTTCGTCCCGGTATTTTTCCTACCGGTTCGTGGCGCTCTCGCGCTTGAGCGACCGGGTCATCAGCGCGTTCAGCGCGTTCGCCGGGGCTTTGTTCTCGTAGAGGATCGCGTGGACTTCGCGCAGGATCGGGGCGTCGATCTTTCGCTCCACACACAGGCCGTGGAACGACTGCGCGGTCTTGTAGCCCTCGACCACCGTCTTGCGGTGGGCCATGAGCGCCGCGACGGACTTGCCCGAGCCGACCTCGAAGCCGAACTCCCGGTTGCGGCTCCACGCCCCGTGGCACGTCGCCACCAGGTCGCCGAACCCGCTCAGGCCGTAAAATGTCTCGGGCCGTGACCCCAGCGCCACGCCCACCCGCACCATCTCGGCCAGCGCGCGCGTCAGCAGTGCGGCGCGCGAGTTGTCGCCCAATTTTAGGCCGTCGCAGCAGCCCGCCGCGATCGCGTAGATGTTCTTCAGGCTGCCGCCATACTCGACGCCCGCGAGGTCGTCGCTCGTGTACACGCGCAGGGTCGCCGTGCTGAGCGCCGCCTGGATGCCCTGCAGTTCCTCCGCCGCCATCTCGGCCGGCGCCGCCAGCACCATCGCCGCCGGCAGGCCGCGCGCCACCTCGGCGGCATTCGTCGGCCCGGTCAGCGAACCGGCCGGCACTTTTTCCAGCACCGCCGCGATCACCTGCGATGGCCGCAGGTGCGTGCCGAGCTCCAAGCCCTTCGCCAGACTCACCACGAGGGCCGGCCGCGTCGTTCCGAGACTGTCGCGCACCCGCGCACTGGTCTCGCGCAGGGCCTGCGAAGGGCACGCCAGCAGCACGACCTGGGTGCCGGTGAGCGCCGTCCCGAGATCGTGGCCCACCTGCAGCGACGACGGAAAGGGAATGCCCGGCAGGTACTCGGCGTTCTCGCGGTTGGTCGCCAGGGCCTGCGCCTGCTCGGCCCGCCGCGGCACCAGCGTGACCTGCTGCCCGGCCCGGGCGAGGTGAATGGCGAACGCGGTGCCCCAAGCGCCCGCACCGATGACGGTGAACTTCATGACGGGAACGTGGACCGCTGGGACGTGGGGGACGAGGCCGGGACCATCGCCCGGAGGATGGTCCCGGGCGGCTCGCGGCGTCAATCGCGCAACGGACCCGCCCGGCTCACTGCAGGAAGGCCGGAACCTTCTCGCCGGCGATCATCTGCTCGAAGCTCTCCCGGGCGTTCACCAGCTCGAAGGCGCTGCCGTTCACCATCACCTCGGCGGCCATGCCGCGGGAGTTGTACCGGCTGGCCATCACGTGACCGTACGCGCCCGCGCTCATGAACGCGACGAGTTCGCCCTCGCCCACCTCCTGAAGCTGGCGGTCCTTCGCGAAACAGTCGCCGCTCTCGCAGATCGGCCCGACGATGTCGGCGACGAGCGCGCGACGCGAGCTGTCGCGGTGCACCGGCACGATCTCGTGGTACGCGTCGTACATCGCCGGCCGCACCAGGTCGTTCATGGCGGCGTCGACGATGAGGAAATTCTTGTTCGCCCCGCGCTTCAGGTGCTCGACGCGGGCCAGCAGCACGCCGGCGTTGCCAACCAGGAACCGGCCCGGCTCGAGCAGGATCCGGAGCCCGAGCGGCGCGAGCAGCGGCGTCAGCGCGGCGCCGTAGGCCTCGGGCGTGATCGGCCGGCGCTCCGGCGGCTGCGCGGCCCACCACGCGGCCTGACCGCTGGCCAGCGCGTCGCGGTACACGATGCCCATGCCGCCGCCGACGGAGAAATACTCGATCCCGTGGGCCGCCTTCAGCTCGGCCACGAGGGGCACCATCTTCTTCACCGCCTCGGCAAACGGCGCGATGTCCGTCAGCTGCGAGCCAATGTGGATCTGCACGCCGCGGATCCGGAGATTCTTGAGCTTCGAAGCCGCCTCGTACGCGGCCGCGGCGTGGCGGAGCGGGATGCCGAATTTGTTGTCGCTCTTGCCGGTCGTGATTTTCGCGTGGGTCTGCGCGTCGACGTCCGGATTGACCCGGATCGCGATTGGCGCCTTCACGCCCAGCTGCCCGGCCACGTGATTGATCCGCGCGAGCTCGGGCTCGCTCTCGACATGAAACGCATGAATGCCGTTTTCCAGCGCGAGCTTGATCTCCGCCTCGGTTTTGCCGACCCCGGCGAAAACGCTGGAGCGGACATTCGCGCCGGCGGCTACCACGCGACGGAGCTCGCCGCCGCTCACCAGGTCAAAGCCCGCGCCCAAGTTCGAAAAGTGGCGCAGGACAGCGAGGTTCGAGCACGACTTGATCGCATAGCAGATCTGCACGTCCAAGCCGGTCAGGCTCTGCCGCAGCCGGCGGAAATTGTCCGCGATCGTCGCGGCGCTGTACACGTAGGTCGGGGTGCCGTACAGGCGGGCCACGCCGGCGAGGTCGACGGATTCGCAGTGAAGGTCGTGCCCGACGTAGTGGAAGTGATGCATGGCAGGTTAAAAAACCCTGAAATGCCGCAATTGGCGAGTTTCCCGTTGAAAAGACCACCCGAAATTCCGAAATCGGCGGGGTGCGCCACCTGCTGTCACGCCTCGTCCACCGCCCGGCCGTCCGCTTCGGCCTGGAGTCCGGCGGTCGCGGACCGTGCCGCAACCCGCGGTTTGTGAGCTTCCTGGCGCAGAGCAACCGCAAGGCGCTCGACACCGATCTCCACGACGCCGTGCTCCGCGGCCGCAAGGTGGCCCGCCAGCTCCTGTTCGCGGTCCTCGCCGGCGGCGCCGCCTGGATCCTGCTCGAAAGCGCCCACGCGCTGACGGTGTTTTGAGGCGTTTCTTGGGAAGTTGAAGGTTGAGAGTTGAAGGTTGAAGGGGCCGATAGCGAATCAGCAGCCCAACCACAGGGTTGCAGTTTACGACCAAGCGGCTTCGATGGGCGCCTGCTCGCATGAAACCTGTCCCCTTCCTCGCCTTTCTCGCGCTCGGTCTGGCTGCTTTGTTCGCCGGCTGCAGCTCAGCCACCCGCCCCGATAGCATCAACGTGACGGTCGCGGACCTGAAAGCGGCGAACTCAACGGTTTTCGAGACCCAGCTCATCGTCACGCTGCGCTACACCAGCGAGAGCCTGAACGCGTTCGGTTTCTCCGGCTCCTCGCACAAGCTCTACCTCAACGGCAGCTATGTCGGCAAAGCGGTGAGCAATACGCCGATCGGCCTGCCGCCGCTCAGCACGACGACGCAGGACGTCACGCTGATTCTGGAGAACGCCTCGCTGGTGAAGCAGCTGATCGCGCTGCAGAACGAACCGGTCGTGCGTTACCGGCTCGAGAGCGTCCTGTTCACGACCGCCGGCGAGGATGAGATGAAGGTCAAAGGCTCGTCCGAGGGAACCATCGACCTCCGCGGCCTGCAGGGCGGGCGCGTGAACTGACCCGAACGGGTCCCTATAAAAAGAAGACGGTCCCCACCGTGAGGCAGGGACCGCCCTCCAGCTGCGAGCCGACAGTGATCAGGCCGCCAGCTCGCAATTCTGCGCCGTCCGATACGCGCCCGGGAAGGGCAGAACGGAGGCCCGGGGGGTGATCGGCGTACGGATCCGCGAATAGTCCGCGGCAAAGATCGTCAGGAGGCTGACGGCAAAGAAAAGGGAACCGGCGACGGCCGGAGTGGGAAACAGCGCGAACACGAGGAGCGCGGTGGCGATGGCGATGGCGGGGAGAGTCTTCATGGTCTTGAATTGTTTGATGACCTGAAAACCCAGAGCCGCAGGGAAAGTTACACGAAAATCAGCGCCCGCGAAAAAGCTCCCCACCCCAGGAGTTTGCGCCAGCGAACTCGGACCTACAAACTACGGCTCTCGACTTCCGGGCGCGTCACAGAGGACACGGAGGAAGCACCGAGATCACGGAGCAAGGCAACGGGTCCACCAGGCGGATCGATCCAAGCCGTATTGGCTCAGTGAGCTCCGTGCATCCTCAGTGAACTCTGTGTCCCAATCAGCTCAGGAAAAACCAATCGCACCCAACCGAACTCCGAACTGCGATCCCCGAACTCCGACCTCCGAAGCTGCAACGCAGCGTAGGAGGTACGCAGCGAAGGAGGTCACCCTGCCCCGCCGCCCGACGCGTTCGAGGTCGGCTTGAAGGTGCTGCGCAGGCTGGCCTTCAGGTAGTCGCGGTTCATGCGCGCGATGAAATCGTGGCTGATGGACTTCGGGCAGGCCGCGCTGCACTCGTACTGGTTCGTGCAGTTGCCGAAGCCGAGTTCGTCCATCTTGCCCACCATCGCGAGCACGCGCTGGTCGCGCTCCGGCTGGCCCTGCGGCAGCAGTCCGAGCTGCGAGACCTTCGCCGCGACAAAGAGCATCGCGGAGGCGTTCTTGCAGGCCGCGACGCACGCACCGCAGCCGATGCACGCCGCGGCGTCCATCGCGAGGTCCGCATCCGGCTTCGGCACCGGGATCGAGTTGGCGTCCGGCGCGGCGCCCGTGCGCACGCTGATGAAGCCGCCGGCCTGGATGATCTGGTCGAACGCCGCGCGATCGACGACGAGGTCCTTCACCAGCGGGAAGGCGCGGGCGCGGAACGGCTCGACGACAATCACGTCGCCGTCCTTGAAGCTGCGCATGTACGTCTGGCAAGTGGCGATGCCGTGGCCGGGACCGTGGGGCTTGCCGTTGATGGTGCAGGAGCACGTGCCGCAGATGCCCTCGCGGCAGTCGTGCGCGAACGCGATCGGCTCCTCGCCCTGCTTGGTGAGCTCGTCGTTCACGACGTCGAGCATCTCCAGGAACGACATGTTCGAGTTCAGGTTGCGGGCCGGGTAATCGACGAAACGGCCGGGCGCCGCCGGACCCGCCTGCCGCCACACGCGAAGCGTCACACTGAGAGACTTGGAAGTGGAGTCTGCTACCATAGGGAAATTACGATTTACGAGTTACGATTTACGATTGGCGGACCCGGACCGTCTTGATGGACGCGACGATGATGGCCAGGAGCTCGTTGGCTTCACGCATGAGCGCGTCCAGCCGCCGCAACGGCAGGCAGCCGGCTTCGACGAGCAGCTCCATCCAGTAGACAGTCTCGTCACATTCTTCTTCGACGATCTTGAGCTTGTTGATGAAATCCGACGCCGACTTCGCCCGGCAGGCCGCGCGATAGTTCGCGCCCACGGATGAACCCGCTCGCAGTAGCTGGCGTCCAAGGATGCCAGCCACGTCCGCCCGGGGTAGCGCCTGCACCACCCTGATCACGCGAACCGCGAAGTTCTTAGTACGTTGCAACATTTCAGCTTCGGTCATTCCTCCGAAGAAATCGTAATTCGGAAATCGTAAACCGTAAATCGGATCACTTGTAGTTTCGGACGCTCATCTTCACGAACTCGTAGTTGAGCGGCTCCGTGTTGCGCAGCGGGGCATGATCGGGACCCTGGTACTCCCATGCGGCCACGTGGCCGAAGTTCGCGTCGTCGCGTTTGCACTCGCCGTCCGGGTGCTGGTACTCCTCGCGGAAGTGGCCGCCGCAGCTCTCCTCGCGCTTCAGCGCGTCGAGGCACAGCAGCTCGCCGAACTCGAGGAAGTCAGCCACGCGGCCGGCCTGCTCGAGCGCCTGGTTCATCGTCTCCGCGGAACCCGGGACATTCACGTTCGCCCAGAACTCCTCGCGGAGAGCCGGGATCAGCTTGAGGGCCTCCTCGAGGCCGGCGCGGGTGCGGGCCATGCCGCACTTTTCCCACATGATCTTGCCGAGGCGCTTGTGGAAGTGGCTCACGGGCTCCTTGCCCTTCACGGTCAGGAGCCGGTCGGTAAGCGAGCGGATATTCTCCTCGGCGCCGCGGAACTCGGCCGAGTCCACCGACGGACGCGAGCCCGGCTTCTGCGAGGCCAGGTAGTCGCCAATGGTGTACGGGATGACGAAGTAGCCGTCGGCGAGACCCTGCATGAGGGCCGACGCACCCAGGCGGTTCGCGCCGTGGTCGGAGAAGTTCGCCTCACCCAGGACAAACAGGCCCGGGAGATTCGACATGAGGTTATAGTCCACCCAGAGGCCGCCCATCGTGTAGTGCACGGCGGGATAGATGCGCATCGGCACCTGGTAGGCGTTCTCCGCGGTGATCTCGTGGTAGATGTCGAAGAGATTGCCGTAGCGCTCGCGCACGCCGTTTTCGCTGAGCCGCTTGATGGCGTCGGCAAAGTCGAGGTACACGCCGAGGCCGCTCTCACCGACTCCCCGGCCCTCGTCGCACACGCGCTTGGCGGCGCGGGACGCGACGTCACGCGGGCAGAGATTGCCGAAGCTCGGGTAGATGCGCTCGAGATAGTAGTCGCGATCCTCCTCCGCGATCGACCCCGGCGGCTTGAGGCGGTCCTCCTTGCGCTTCGGCACCCAGATGCGGCCGTCGTTGCGGAGCGACTCCGACATCAGGGTCAGCTTCGACTGGTATTCGCCGCTGACCGGGATGCACGTCGGGTGGATTTGCGTGTAGCACGGGTTCGCCATGCAGGCGCCGCGCTTGTAGGCGCGCCAGATCGCGGTGACGTTCGAGCCGCGGGCGTAGGTGGAGAGATTGAAGACATTGCCGTAGCCGCCCGTCGCGAGCACGACGGCGTCGGCCGCGTGGCGGGAGATCTCACCGGTCACGAGGTCGCGGACGATGATGCCCTTCGCCTGGCCGTCGACGACGACGAGATCGAGCATCTCGCTGTTGGTGTGGAGCTCGACGGCGCCGGCGCCGACCATGCGCGACAGCGCGGAGTACGCGCCGAGCAGCAGCTGCTGGCCGGTCTGGCCGCGGGCGTAGAACGTGCGGCTCACCTGGGCGCCGCCGAACGAGCGGTTGGCGAGCAGACCGCCGTATTCACGGGCGAACGGCACGCCTTGGGCCACGCACTGGTCGATGATGTTGACGGACACCTCGGCGAGACGGTGGACGTTGGCCTCGCGCGAGCGGTAGTCGCCGCCCTTGATCGTGTCGTAGAACAGCCGGTAAACCGAGTCGCCGTCGTTCTGGTAATTCTTCGCGGCGTTGATGCCGCCCTGCGCGGCGATGGAGTGCGCGCGCCGCGGGCTGTCGTGGAACACGAAGTTCTTCACCTTGTAGCCCAGCTCGGCGAGGGTCGCCGCCGCGGAGGAACCGGCCAGGCCGGCGCCGACGACGATGATCTCGTACTTCCGCTTGTTGGCCGGGTTGACGAGCTTGATGTCGGCCTTGTGCTTGCGCCACTTGTCGGCGAGCGGGCCGGAGGGAACCTTGGAGTCGAGTTTGGCCATGACGGAAATTCCTTAGTGGGTGGAGACCGCCTGGACGGCCGCGACGGGCGCGTGGACCTTGCCGAGCAGGATCGCGCCGGGGATGGCGGCGTTGGCGAGGAAGTAGACGATGCAGAACGCGATCGCGACCCGGCGGAGGCCGTTCGCCCATTTTTCCGAGCGCCAGCCGAGCGACTGGAACATGCTGTCGAAGCCGTGCAGCAGGTGGATGCTCAGCAGGCCGACCGCGACGAGGTAGAAGAGCGACACCAGCGGGTGCTGGAAGCCGCGCACCACCATGCTGTACACGTCGAGCACCTCGGCGCCGGCGTGCACCACCGGGAAGCCGGCGACCTTGTAGTCCTCGGTCATCGTGTAGTGCGGCAGGTTCTCCTTGAACGTGGCCGACTGCGCCGAGCCGATCGTGAAGTGCGCGAGATGGTAGAGCAGGAACGCCAGCACCACCACGCCTGTCCAGCGCATGAAGCGCGAGGAGAGCGTCGCCCGGATGGTGTGCGCCACGCCGTACGCCGTGCCGCGCGCCGCGCGGTTCTCCAGCGTCAGCACCGTGGCCGCCCAGATGTGGACCGCGGCGGTCGCGAGCAGGAAGAGGCGCGCGCCCCAGAGCAGCGGCCCGAGGCCGTGCAGGAAGGCGCCGTAGCCGTTGATGTGGTCCGGGTGCTGGAAGATCTGCAGGTTTCCGACCAGATGGCCGATGACGAAACCGATGAGGATCACGCCTGTGACCGCCATGAGGAACTTCCGCCCAACGGAGGAACTAAACAGTCGACCTACGAGGTTCATTACAGAATCGCGAAGATTGGTGGGGTAACGGGTCGCGAAAACCTCGGATAGGGCCGCCGGGATGTAAAGTTTATCGGCGGGCCTGAAGCGAACCGTCCGGGCTTATTAGCGAGCCTAACCCGTTTCGTCGCCATTAGAATACCCGATGGCAATTTGGGTCAGTAGTATAGGGATTTGGCCGGGGGCTAACAGGGTATGTCTTCAAACCCCGTTTGTCATTCTGAGCGCAGCGAAGAATCCAGTGGGACGTGGCCGAAACTTGCGGCGGAGACTAACTGGATTCTTCGCTACGCTCAGAATGACAGGCAGGAAAGCCAGGTTTGAAGTCAGGCTCCCACAGAATTTCACCCTCGGTGAAATCCCGCTAGCGGTTCCCTCAACGCCTCCCCGCCCGGTTACTTCGCGAGCGGCTTCAGCAGCGCGAACTTGCCGCTCGGCGCCGGGGCGATCACGCGACGGCGGAACGCGTTCACGCGGGTGTCGGGACCCAGCAGCGCCGCGACCGCCGACTCGAGCTCGGCGTGCGGCATGAGTTCGTCCGCCACGTAATGAAAATCCCAGCGGCGCTCCGCCGTTTGCACGAGCGAGTAGTGCCAGCACGCAAAGTTCGACGGCAGCACCGCGTCGATGTCCGTCGGCGACACGAGCGTGCCGTCGGGCCTGAAATACAAGTTACCCTCGCGACCCAGCAGCCGGAAGCCCGTCGGGAACTGCTGCACGATGTCACCCGTGTGATACCGCAGCAGCGGCATCGCCTCACGGTCGCGCGTCGTCACATGGATCTGAAAGACGCCCGGCAACTCGGCGCGCCACGGGACCAACTCGATGAACGCATTGGCGTCGATCACCCGCTGGTTGTCCTTGAACGCCTCGCCGACGAACAGGTAGCCCGCCTCCGTCGAACCGTAGAGGTCAACCTGCGGCGCGGGAAACGCCTCGAAGATCCGGCGGCCGTGCTGCGTGCTCGCCTTGCCGTAGGTGAGGATCACGGCCCGCACACTCGGCACCTTCACCCCGCGCTTCTGCACGGCGCGCGCCAGCAGCGAGAGATAAACCGGCTCGCCCTCGATCACGTCCGGCTTGGTCGCCTGCAGCTCGACCACGATGCGGTCCCACTCCGACTCTGGGAAAGCGAAGGGATCGCTCGAGAGGTTCAGATAAACCGTGCCGTTGAAATAGCGGTGCGGAAACGGGTGGTCCTCGTAAGGGCAGAGGTTGCTCGAGCAGCCGACCGGCGCGAGGACGCACTTCCGGTACGGCCGGCCAACAAACTCGCGAAGGATCGGCGACGCGAGGTACGCCCGCTCGGTCTGCTTGTCCCACCACCCTTCCTCCATGATCACCGTCATCGGCGACTGCGTGGTGCCGCCAGTGCTCTCGTATTCGTAGCGCTTCGTCTGCAGCCCGCGGTCGATCTCGGTGTAATCCGCGAAAAACGCCTGGTGTCCCCGTTCGACGATTTCCTTTTTCGAGAGCGCCGGGATCTCGCGGTAGCACGACCACTGCAGCGGGTTCGAATGCAGCGGGAACCGCTGCCCGTACAACGGGCTGCGCGCGTAGATCTTGCGGATCTCGCCCTCCAATGCCGCCGGCACCCGGTCCCCGGAATCGGGGCCCAGGGTCTCGCGGGCATTGGCAAATAGCGGGGCGGTCATGGCGGAGCAGGTGGAAGCGGAGGTAAGCAAGCGGCCCGGGGAGCTAAGTCAAACGCGCGGCACGTCAGGTTCCCGGACGCGACCGCCAGATCCGCTCGAAGAACAGCAGGGCGTCCAGCACCAAGCCGTGGGTGATGGCACCGGCGTGGGCGAGTTCCAACACCTCGGCGACCGGCCGGGTCATGACCTCAATCTCCTCGTCCGCGTCCCACTCCATGGCCGAGGTCGCCTGCGCCTGCTCCACGAACACGAAGTGGCAGCGGTTGCTCTGGATGGCGGGATTGGGATGCACGCTTCCCATGAGCCGCGCGCCGGTGCCGGCGAAGCCGGTCTCCTCGCGCAGCTCGCGCAGGCCGGCCGCGACGGGATCCTCGCCGGATTCCATCACGCCGCCCGGGATCTCGAGCGAGAACGCGTCGATGCCAAAGCGGAACTGGCGGACCATGACGATGCGGTGGTCGGGCGTGAGCGCGACGACGTTCACCCAGTCGGGCGGCTGCGCGACGACGAAGTCACGCTCGGTGGCGCGCACCGGGTGACGGTAGCGGATGCTGTTCAGCTCGAACACGCGCGTCTGCGCGAGCGTGGACTTGGCGAGCTTTTGCCAGCGGGCGGGACCGGAGGAGGAGGACGACATGCGGCCAAAAAAAAGCCTCCCGGCCGCGAGGCGAGGAGGCAAATTTTCGCGAAACGAAATAGTTACTTCTTCTGCGGCAGCTTGATCTTCTGGCCGACCTTCAGCTTGCTCGGGTCGACGCCGGGGTTGACCGCGGCGACATCGGCGCCGCTGAAGCCACCGTGGGCGCGGCCGACCTTGGCGAACGTGTCGCCGGACTTGATGACGTACTCGCCGGGACCGGCAACCACCTCACCCTTCGCGCCTTTGACGGCGGCGGGCTTCTTCTGGGCCTCCTCGAGCTTGACGATCGAGGCGTGGATGTTGGCGAGGTCCGCGGCAACCGTGTTGAACGCGTCCTGCGTCGTGCGGGAAAGGGAGCTGATGTCCTTGGTGGCCTTGTCCGACGAGGCGGACACGGAACCCAGCTGGGACTCGATGCCATCGACCTTGTCGACCTTCTCCTGATGGGCCGCGACCGTCTTCTGGAGGCTCGACGCCTTGATGGCGCCGTAACCGCCCACGATGAGGGCGAGCGCGCCAAGGATCACGCCGGCGACCGGAAGCATGCTGTTGTTTTCGCGAGAAATGGTATCCATAGGTGAAAGGTTAGAAGCGTAGGACTAGCGGAATGCAGGGGCGACGCAAGCAGAGATTATTAACAATCCGCAACCTAGCTTTGTGGATAAGTCCCAGCCCGGGATAGCATTGACACACTGCGGCATCCGGCGTCCCTATCGGCGCGCAACGGCTCGGGGTGTAGCTTAGCCTGGTAGAGCGCCTGGTTTGGGACCAGGAGGTCGCGAGTTCGAATCTCGCCGCCCCGACCAGCGCCGGCGTCGCCGGTGCTGGTCGGTAGTAGCGAGTAGCGGGTAGCGGGTAGCGAGCATACCAAGCACCCAATGCGTCTGCGCTAGATTCCTGCTCGCTACGCGCTACCCGCTACCATCCAGCGCCTTATGCACTGCCTGAGAAAGTCCCTGCCGACTTGGCGAATCCCTAGCCTACCCGGCTCCCAGCGCTTAGTCCTTCGTATTCCATCGCTTGCCGGAGTTCGGACCTTCCGGAACCGTGAAGGCAGTATTCAGCCGCCCCATGCGGAGTCAGACACCTTCCGTGTGCCCTGTGTGTTCCGTGGGCAGTCCCCCCTTCATCGCGGGCTGAATTCTGCCTAGTCCCCCTGACAGGATCGTTCTGGTTCAGGCGCGGCGCGGGACCAACTCGGCGCGGTCGGGGCGCATCGCTGCGCGGGGGGTTTGGCCGGTGATGCGGCGGAATTGACGGGTGAAATAGTTGCTGTCGTTGAAGCCGACCGCCGCGCTCACCTCGCTCACGCGGAGGGTTCCACTGCGCAGGAGGTGGCGTGCCTTGTCGATGCGCATGCGGATCAGGTAGTCGAGCGGCGGACGATCCATGATCGCCCGGAAGGTGCGGAACAGAGAGGTCGGCGACATGCCCGCGACGTTCGCCAGGTCGCGGATCGTGAGCGGCTCCGCGTAGTGGCGCTCGAGGTGGCCCAGCACTTTGCTGATCTGCGTGACCGGCCGCGCCACCGGCGGGATCTTGTCGGTGTAAGCGCGCGACAGAAACCCGATCATCCGCATGAAGTGCGCCGTGGCCATGAAGTGACAGCCCAGCTCCCGTTGTGCCAGCTCCCGCTCCGCCTCGGCGACGATGTTGAGGAACTGCCCGAGGTCTTCCATCGAGAGCTTGAGCCGGTTCTTGAACCGCTCCCGTTGGCGCAGGCGCGGCTCGACCTCGAACAGTGCGTGATAACCTGGCAGCGCCCCGAGGTCCGCGTTCGGCAGCCGCAGGCGCGAGGCGTCGTACAGGATGTTGATCAGCGAGAGCCCCTCGGTACGCGGATAGCAGTGGCTCATGCTGGGTAGCACCACAAAAACCTCGCCCACCCCGATCTCGTACTCCTCGTTGCCCACGCGGTGCGTCGCGCGTCCGCCGACGATCACGACTAGTTCCTCGAACTCATGCGCGTGCGGCACCTGTCCCGGCAGCTGCGACGGCACCCGCATCACCCGCAGCTTGTGCTGGGGGTCTTCGAAAAACTCGGCGGCTTTCAGGCGCCTGATCGTCCGGCGCGGGGTGGTGGACCGAGGCATCGTGTTTGGTAGGATCGTGCTGGTTTTTGGTAAATCCGTCAAGGCGGCCACCGCAGGGTTGCGCTACCCTCTCGGCCCGTTCTCGATCCCATTCTCCACCCCATCAGCCCCGGACCCATGAAACCCTTGCGAGTCGGTGTCGTCGGATTGCGCGGAATCGGCCAGATCCATGCGAAGGCCCACGCGGACAATCCTCTCTCCACGCTCGTCGCCGTGTGCGACGTGATCAAAGCCCGCGCCGACGAGGTCGCGGCCCTGCACAAGGTGAAGGCTTACATCAGCCTCGCCGACATGCTGGACGCGCACCCCGACCTCGACGTGATCGATGTCTGCACCGGCGGCTTCGAGAACGGCGGCTGGCACTTCGAGCCGACCATGGCCGCGCTCGCCGCCGGCAAGCACGTGCTCGTCGAGAAGCCGATCTCGAACGACATCGGCGAGGCACGCGAGATGGTGCGGTTCGCCGCGGAAAAGGACCGCTACCTCGGCTGCAACCTGAACCACTATTTCACCGAGCCGGCGCGTCTGGCCCGCGAGCTGATGGACGGCGGCAAGATCGGCGAACAGATCTACTGTCTGCACCGCATGGGTTTCATCGGCGGGGCCGCGACGTATGCCCCGGGCGGTGGTCCCAACTTCGACGGCTTCCCGTACGCGCACACCAAGGCGTTTCTCGCGCATCCGTTCAGCCTGATGCGTCACTTCTGCGGCGACATCACGCACGTGCAGGCGTTCATGGACCGCCCGAGTTTCCGGCGCGGCGGCGGCGACCTCATGATGTCGATCGCCAGCGTCCACGTGCGGTTCACGAGCGGCGCGATGGGCTACATGTTCAGTTCGCGCGGCGACGCCACGATGGGCCAGGGCGGCTGGTGGAGCTTCGAGCTCGGCGGCACGAAGGGCACGTTCCTGATCGAGAACTGCGTTGAGAAACTCACCTACTTCCCCGCCCCGAAGGCCGGCGACAAGCTCGGCCTCGGCGAACAGCCGGCCCCGGTCGTCACCGACACCGGCGCGAAGGACTTCGGCATCACGTTCCCGGCGCGCATCAAGGCGTTCCTCGAGGACGTCTCGAACCAGGTGCCCAAGCACGAGCTCCGCGCCTCCGGCCGCGATGCGCTCGCCACACTCGAGTACACCTTCGCGGCGATCGAGTCGCACGAGCAGGGCGGCGTCCTGGTGCGGCCGCATCCGCTGCCGTCGCTCAAGCGCGACCTGCGCGATCAGTAAACCTGGCCGTCAGCCACTCGAACATCTCGTCCAGAATTGTAGCCGCAAAGAGGCGCAGAATGCACAAGAGCTCTTCGCTGCCGCAGCCGAGCTGGATTGATCTGCGCCTTTTGCGCCTTCTTGCGGCCACTCCCTAAACAACCTCTCCAAGAGAAACGCGTACCATGAAACTCGGAGTTAATTCCGTCCTGTTCGGCGGCTACGACATGACCACGGCCTTCCGCAGCATTCGCTGGGCGGGCTACGAGGGCATCGAAATCTCGGCCATCAATGGCATGAGCGAGCATCTGGTGCTCGAGCGCTGGCAGGCCTGCGCTCCCGTCATCAAGCAGCTCGCCGCGGAGCACGGGCTCCAGTTGCTCGCGATGGAGCAGCCGAGTCAGGAGCCCGACGTGATGGAGCGGGCCATGCAGGCCGCGGTCGAGATCGGCATCCCGATCATCAACTGCGGTCCCGGCGGCAAGAGCAACGAGGCCGGCTCGCTTGAGCAGGTTATCGATTCCCTCGGCAAGCTGGCTGACCGCGCCGCGCACTATGGCGTCACGCTTTGCGTGAAGGCACACGTCGGCGCCGCGGTCTACAACACGCCGACCACGCTGAAGGTCCTGAGCGCGATCAGCTCGCCGGCCTTCGGCCTGGACATGGATCCGAGCCACATTTACCGCGCCGGCGAGAATCCGGTCGAGGCTCTCCGCGCCGTGATCAAGCGCGTGAAGCACGTGCACATCCGCGACTGCCGCGGCCGTCAGGCCGGCCCGGGCAAACCGGAGGAACAGGCGAATGGCCGCGGCGAGATCGACCTCCTCGGCTACCTGCGCGTCCTACACGAAAATCATTACACCGGTCCGGTGGATCTCGAGATCATCGGCGCGAAGGAGTATCCGCTCGAGCGCTGCGGCATGATCGCCGCGGAAGCGCGTGGTCACATGCAGGCCTGCCTCCAGGCCTGCGGCGCCCGCTAGTATCGAGCTGCGTGACAACCGGGTTTACCTCTTGAAAACGGCGGTCCTCGGCTTCGCTCACGCCCATGTGGGCATGTACTGCGACGTCTGGCGCAACCAGCCTGACCTCGGGGTCGAGGTGACGTCGGCCTGGGACCACGATGCGGCCCGTCTCGCCGATGTGACCGCCAAGCGGAGCCTCACCGCTTTCGGCGACGTGAACGAGATCCTCGCCCAGCCCGGCCTCGAAGCCGTGGTGATCGGCGCAGAAACTTCCCGGCATGCGGACCTCGTCGTGGCGGCCGCGCGAGCGGGCAAGCGCATCGTCCTCCAGAAGCCGCTGGCCCTCACGCCCGCGCAGGCCGACACGATCGTGCAGGTGGTGGCGGAGACCGGCGTGCCCTTCACGCTCGCGTGGCAGATGCGCGTGGACCCGCAGAACCTGCGGATGAAGCAGTTGATTCAGGAAGGCACGCTCGGTCGGATCCTGATGGTTCGGCGCCGTCATGGCTTGAGCACTCATCTGTGGGCCGGGTTCGAGAATTCGTGGCATGTGCGGCCGGAGCTGAACCGCGGCATGTGGGCGGACGACGCGGCGCACGCGGTGGACTTTCTGTACTGGCTGCTCGGCCGGCCCAGCAGTGTCTTCGCGGAAGTCGACACGCTCGTGAACCCGAAGATTCCCGACGACCAGGGCATCGCGGTGTTCCGCTATACCGACGGGACCTTTGCCGAGGTGTGCAGCTCGTTCACCTGCGTGGCGGGCGAGAACACGACGGAGATCGTCGGCGAGAACGGCACCGTGATCCAAAACTACGGTGACGCCCCAAGCTGCCAGGCGCCGCGCCCCGAGCGGGCGGTTGGATTGAAATGGTTCCTGCGCGGTGGCCAGGCGTGGATCGACAGCGGAATCCCGTCACCGGCCGGCCATGGCGAACGCATCTCGGGACTCGCTGCGCCGCTGGCGGAATTTCTCCATGGCCGCCGTCCGCCGATCGCCACGGCCGCCGAGGGACGCGACGTCCTTCACCTCACCCTTGCCTGTCACGAATCGTCGACCTCCGGCCGACGTATCACCCTCCCGCCCAAACCTCCCTCCCCATGAAAAGAAAGCCCAACATCCTCTTCTTCGGCATCGATAGCCTGCGGTCCGACCACATGAGCCTGCATGGCTACCCGCGCCTGACGACCCCGCACCTCGACAAGTACCTCGCCGGCGGCACCGTCTTCGAGCGGCAGTACAGCCCGCACATCCCGACGACGCCGGGCTATTCGTCGATGTTCACCGGCATGGACTGCTTCGGCACCGATGTCGTGGCGCTGCGTCACCAGGGCGGCCTCGGCACGCACGTGAAGACGCTGGCCGAACTTCTGGGTGACGAAGGCTACGCGACGACCTGCGTGGGCTTCAGCGCCAATCCGGCGTCGCGCGGCTTTCAGAAGTACATCGACTTCACGGGCTGGGGCTCGTGGTCCGAGGGCCGGAGCCCGAAGGCGGAGAATCTCAATGCCGTCACAATCCCCGAGCTGAAGCGCCTCGCGGCCGGCAAGCAGCCCTTCTTCCTGTTCATGCGGCACATGGACCCGCATTCACCGTACCTGCCGCCCGGACCGTTCGAGCGGATCTTCTACGGTGGCAATGAGCTCGATCCGAAGAACCGGTCGCTCGAGCCGGTCTACAAGTTCAAGCCCTTCTGTGACTACTTCGCGAGCTGGTTCCCGCCGGGCTGCACGGACAAGGACTATGTCGTCGCGCAGTACGACGGCGCGATCGCCTACATGGACGCCTGCATCGCGGACATCCTCGCGACGGTCGCCTCCCTCGGCATCGAGGAGGAGACGCTGGTGGTCGTCACTTCCGACCACGGCGAGACGCTGTACGACCACGAGTGCTGGTTCGACCATCATGGTCTCTACGACACTACGCTGGCGGTTCCGCTCGCGTTTGTCTGGCCGGGCAAGGTTCCGGCCGGGGTGCGCGTCAGCGATTTCACGCAGCAGAAGGACACCATGCCCACCCTGCTCGACCTGATCGGCCTGCGTCCGAAGATCAAGTTCGACGGCCGCAGCCTCGTGCCGTTCATGCGCGGTCGCCGGCTCACGGCGCAGAACGAGTTCTACATCACGGAAGCGACCTGGATGCGGAAGCACGGCTGGCGCACGCCGCGGTGGAAGTACATCGAGGCGCTCGAGCCGGACTTCCACTACAAGCCGCAGTTCGAACTCTACGATCTCGTCGCCGATCCCGAGGAGAACCACAACCTCGCGAAGCGCCGGCCCGACATCGTGAAGAAGCTGCGCGCGCGCATGCTCAACCACATCGCGAAGCGCGAGAAGGAGACCGGACGGACCAATCCGATGTACACCAACCTCCAGTGGCACGGAAAGGAACACGGCCCCTACGAATCATCCGACCAGGCGTACAACGAGATGTACATCGGCTCGCCTGAAGGCGCGAAGCTCCTCCAGGCCCGCGAGCTCCAGCGCCAGCGCGGCTGCAAGAAACTCTGACCCACGATTAGCCGCAAAGAGGCACAGAAGGCGCAGAAGGACCCAGACCAATCCCTGATGGCGATGCGACTGAGCATTCCAACCGAGCGCAGAACGGTGAAACCGTCCACCGTCGAGGCCGACCAGGCCTAGCACGCCATGCTGGTAACCGTCATTGGCCGGGGTCACTCCGGCACGCGCGCGATGTCGCACACGCTGTCGGCCAGCGGTGTGTTCATGGGTGCGCCGCTAAATGTGTCGGGCGATCTTCTCCCGCCCGAGGACATGTACGAGGCCTGCCGGGTCTTCGCGCCTCACGTGCCGTGGCACGGTGGGCTCGACTGGGACTTCTCGACCGTTGCGCAGCACCCGATCCCGACAAAGTTCAAGGCCCTCATCCGCTCGTACCTGCGGAGCGTCCAACGCAGCCGCGCGAAGCACAAGGGTTGGAAGATCCCCGAGACCACGCTGGTGGCCCCGTGGATTTACCGGATGTTTCCGGAGGCGAAGTACATCTTCTGGATCCGCGATCCGCGCGACTGCATCCTCGGCGCTCACATCACGGATGATCTCCGGGATCACGGCATCTCGTATCCCGAGACGGCTGATCTCATCCGGCGCCGGGCCATCTCCTGGAAATACCAGTACGACCTCGTGCAGGCCACGCCGCGGCCGAAGCATTGGATCGAGGTGCGTTTCGAGGACTTCGTGCTGCGACAGGAGGAAACGCTGAAGCGTCTGGAGAAATTCCTCGGCATCCCGCTCGCGCGGATCCCGGTGCGGCCGGAGACGGTTGGACGGTGGAAAAAGGATCCGACGCCGACGCAGTTCGATTTTCTCGTGCCGGCGCTCCAAGCCTACGGTTACGAATTGCCTGCCAAGTCCGGCCGGTCGAAAGGAAAACCATGCTGAAGGTCTGCGTCATCGGAATGGGTCACATCGGCAACCTGCACGCGCGCATCTACCGCGAGAACAAGCAGGTCGAACTGGCCGGCGTCTGCGACCTCCTCCCGGATCGCGCCCACGCCGCCGCCAAGACGCACGGCGCAAAGGCCTATCTCGACGCCGCGTCGATGCTGGCCGAGGTACGTCCCGACATTGTCAGCATCACCACCGCGGGCGTGGAGAACGGCAGCGACCATCACCGTCCCACGATCCAGGCCCTGGAGGCCGGCGCCCACGTCCTGTGCGAGAAGCCGATCTGCAACGACATCGCCAAGGCGGAGGAAATGGTGAGCACGGCCCGCCGCCTCAACCGCTGCATGGGCGTCGATTTCAACCATCGGTTCACGCCCGCCGCGCGGGTGGCGAAGCGCTGGCAGCAGGAGGGCCGGCTGGGTCACCTGCTCTTCGTGAACGTGAGCATGTGGATCATGAACCGGAACGAGACGTCACCGTGGTTCCACATCAAGTCGCTGCATCCGCACACTGTCGACCTCATGCGGCACTTCTGCGGCGACGTTGAGGCGGTGCACTGTTTCGCGACGAAGGCGCCGGGACGGAAGATCTGGAGCACCGCGACGATGAGCCTGCGCTTCAAGAACGGCATGGTCGGCACGCTCGCCGGCAGCTACGACATCGAGCGCGGCCATCCGATGGAACGCTGCGAGGTGGCGGGCACGGGCGGCCGGTTTGTCATCGACGACATGTGGCGCGAGGTGACGCTCTACCCCGCTGGCAACGGCGAGAAATCCGTCTACACCAATCCGGTGTTCGGCGGCATCCGCGATTTCGACGACACCTTCCGGAATCGGATCAACACCTTCGTCGAGCAGATCGCCGCCGGGGCCAAGCCGGACGAAATCGACGGCAGCGGCGCCGACGGCCTAGCTGCGCAGAAGGTGCTCGATGCCGCCGTCAGGTCAGTCGAGACCGGCCAGGTCATTAGCCTAACCTGACCGCGCTTCGCGCGTTGGTTGAAGGTTGAGGGTTGAAGGTTGAGAAGGGGTTCGAGCTCAACCTCGTCACAGAGGGCACAGAGAGTGCACGGAGGTCACTGAGGCACGATCTAGTGCAGAGACCGGTGTGCTTGGGCCAAACAATCGACTCTGTGCCCCTCAGTGCCTCCTCTGGGCTCTCTGTGACCCCAAGAAAACGCCCGGCTTTCAACCGGGCGCTTTCAACCTTCAACTCTCCCTTGGCTTACTTGCCCGGGAGCTTGATCGCGGGACCGGCGTTGGCCGCCGGGGCCGTCGCCTGGCTCGTGGCCGGCGTGCTGGCACGGAGCATGAACACGCGCTGCGTCCACGGGCTGACCGGGTCGAGCTGCATCACCTGCTCAGAGTATTTCTGGACGTCGTCGGCACGGCCGAGCAAGGAAGCCAGGCTCGCGAGCTGGTAGCACGCCTCGATGCGGGTGGCCTTCGCCTCGTTGGCGTCGGCGGCGATCGCCTTGAGGGCGGCCTCGCCCTCGGCGTCCTTGCCGGCCTGGATCTTCGACATCGCGGCGCCGAGCTTGGCGCGGCTCGCCAGCGGGCCCGTCTTCAGGGTCGAGATCACCTGCTCGTAACCGGAAATGGCGTCGGCCGACTTGCCCGCGGCATAAGCGTCGTCCGCGACCTGCAGCTGGGCCACCGCAGCCAGCGCATGACCCGCATGCGAAGCGGCGAAGGCCTTGAGCTTGTCGGGGGTCGTGGCGGACGCGAAGTCCTTCTCGACGTCCAATTCCTTCTGCGCCTCGACATAATCCCAGACGCCCTTCGCGAGAACGCCGAGGATGACGATGCCGACGCCCACCATGATGGCCTGGCCGTTCTTCTGCCAGTAGTCGCGCAGGCGGTCCTCAAACGTCAGGACGGCCGGGGTCGCGGCATGAGAATGGTCACCGGCGTGCGAATTGGCCGGGGTATTGGCGGGCGTGGTCATGGCAGGTGTTGAGAGAAACGGAAGGGGGACGAAAGCAAAACGGCCGTGCGGTGTAAATGACGGAAAAGAGAGCCCAGCGGCGGAGCCGCTGGGCTGGTAGCGCGTAGCGAGTAGCGGGAAGCGAGTAGGTTACTGGCGTTCGGAACGCTGGTTACGGCGGTACGTCGGCCAAACAAACCCAGGCATCCCCGCGAATCATGCGAACGGACACGGATAATCGGACTGAATCTGCGTCCATCCGCGGGAAGTCCGGAATCCCTTTGCGCCTCTTGCGCCTTCTTACGGCCAAAACCGATCGGCCCAGAACTAGTCGAAGACCACCGTCTTATGGCCGTAGATCAGGACCCGTCCCTCAAGGTGCCAACGCACGGCTTGCGCGAGAACGGTCTTCTCCAGGTCGCGGCCTTTCCGGATCAGGTCCTCAACGTCGTGCCGGTGGGTGACCCGGGCGACATCCTGGTTGATGATCGGGCCCTCGTCGAGGTCGCGGGTGGCGTAGTGCGCAGTCGCGCCGATCAGCTTCACGCCGCGGGCGTGGGCCTGATGGTACGGCCGGCCGCCGGCAAACGCCGGCAGGAAAGAATGGTGGATGTTGATGACCGGGCGGCCGAATTTCTCCAGGAAGTCCGCCGAGAGCACCTGCATGTAGCGCGCGAGGATGACGAGGTCAGCATTGAGCTCCTTCAGCAGCGCCAGCTGCCGGGCCTCGGTCTGCGCCTTCGTGTCAGCCGAGATCGGAATGTGATGAAACGGCAGCCCGTAGCCGCGGGCCAGCACACCCATATCGGCGTGGTTGCCAGCGACCGCGACCACATCGCCGGCGAGCTCGCCGGCCTTCCAGCGCAGCACGAGGTCGTGGAAGCAATGGTCGGCCTTCGAGACGAAGATCACCACGCGCGGACGGTCCACCGAGGATTTCACCTGGACGTTCATGCCCAGGCCGGCGGCGAACTTCCGGAATTCCGCGGCATCGGCGGCGTCCTTGCCCGCCTGCGGCTCCCACTCTACACGCTGGAAAAACACGTTCGCCTCCAGGTCGCGATGCTGGTCGGCGTGCAGGATGTTGCCGCCATTCTCGAAAATCCAGCCAGACACGCGCGCGACGAGTCCGGGTTGATCAGGGCCGTGGAGGAGAGCGACGAGGGTGGAAGACACGGGAGGAATTACGATTTACGAGTTACGATCTACGATTGGCGGACGCAAGCGGTTGCCGGAGGACACCGCAGGCCAGGCTGTCATATGGGGCGGCATGAGATGCCAGTCCGACACGCCTCAGCAGGCGAAATAAACACCTACGACCCCGCCAAGGCCAACCCCTCATTCCGAATCGTTCAATCGCGCCAGAATCCCAATCGTCACTCGTAATTCGGAAATCCCGCTCAGGGAATCAGCAGCACCTTGCCCGTCGTGCTGCGGCCTTCGAGGGCGCGATGGGCCTCGCCGGCGGACGTGAGCGGGAAGGTGGCGCCGATCCGGACCTTGAGCTGACCGGCGGCGACCCAGGCGAAAAGGTCGGCGACGCGCGCCCGCAGTTCCTCGGTGGTGCGGATGTAGTGGTTGAGCGTGGGGCGGGTCAGGTAGAGCGAGCCCTTCTGCGCCAGCACCAGCGGCGCAAAGGCCGGGACGGGACCACTGGCGTTGCCGTACGAGACGAACAGGCCGCGCGGACGGAGGCTGTCGAGGGTGCCCTCGAAAGTCTGCTTGCCGACCGAGTCGTAGGCGACGTCGACACCGCGTCCATCGGTGAAACGCCGGGCCGCCTCGGAGAAATTCTCGCGGGTGTACACGCACACCGCGTCCGCGCCGGCCTCGCGCGCGAGCACCGCCTTGGCGTCGCTGCCGACCGTCGCGAGCACCCGGGCGCCGCGCATCTTGGCGATCTGCGTGAGCAGCAGGCCCACGCCGCCCGCCGCGGCATGCACAAGGGCGGAATCACCCGCCTTCAGCGGGAACGTGTCCGTCGCGAGGAAATGCGCGGTCAGACCCTGCGACAGCAGCGCGGCCGCCGTCCGGGTGTCGAGCCCCGCCGGAATCGCCATGGCCTTGTCGGCTGGCACCAGCGTCTCGGCGGCATAGGCGCCGATGGCGTGGGTCGTCGCGACCCGGTCGCCGAGATGAAACCCGGAGACCCCCTCGCCCACCGCGGTCACGACGCCGGCGGCCTCCATACCCGGCAGGAACGGCAGGCCGACCTTGTAGAGTCCGGTGCGGAGATACGTGTCGATGAAGTTCACCCCCGCGGCCTCGACGCGGATGCGCAGCTGGCCGCGGTCGGGGGACGGCACGGGAATGTCGTCAAGCTGGAGAACCTCGGGGCCGCCGAGCTGGTGGACGCGGATGGCAAGCATGGGAAATTTTCGATTTACGAGTGACGGTTGACGATTTCTTGGAGTCCGAGGAGGCAGGTGGGGTATTACGGCTACCGCGGGGCGGCGCCAAAGGCAACGATGCGATCCTGTTTGGCCTCAACGTTCACCCTATCACCTGCTGCGCCATCGGCGCGCCGGAATCCCAATCGTAATTCGAAAATCAGACCACGTTCACGTTGCCGCGGTACTTCTGAATCGGGCGCACACCGACCTCCTTGTGCTTGAGGGCGATGATGCCGTCGGCGGCCGCCTCGGCGCCGGTGAGGGTGGTCATGAGGCAGACGGTGTGGGCGTAGGCGGCGGCGCGGATCGCGTTCTCGTCGCGGCGCGGGATCATGCCGCCGGGGGTGTTGATCACCATGGCAATCTGGCCGTTCTTGATCATGTCGACGGCGTTCGGGCGGCCCTCGCTGAGCTTGGCGAGGCGTTTCACCGCGACGCCGGCGTCGGCGAGCACCTTGGCGGTGCCGCTGGTGGAGTAGATTGTGAAGCCGAGCGCCTCGAGCCGGCGGGCGAGCGAGACAGCCCGGGGCTTGTCGCTGTCCTTCACCGAGAGGAACACGTTGCCCTTCACCGGCAGGCCGGGCTTCACCGCCGCCTGGGCCTTGGCATAGGCCACGCCGAGATCGTCGTCGATGCCCATCACCTCGCCCGTCGAGCGCATTTCGGGACCGAGCGTGATCATCGAGCCGGGGAACCGCACGAACGGGAAGACGGCCTCCTTCACGCACCAGTGCTTCGGGGTCTGCTCGCGCGTGAAGCCGAGCTCCTTGAGCTTGCGGCCGGTCATCACCTGCGCCGCCAGCTTGGCCAGCGGCACGCCGATGGCCTTGGCCACAAACGGCACGGTGCGGGACGCACGGGGGTTCACCTCGAGCACGTAGAGCTGGCCGTCCTTGATCGCGAACTGGACGTTCATCAGGCCGACGACCTTGAGCTCGCGCGCCAGCGCGTACGTGGCGTGGCGGACGGTCGCGAGCATCTCGGTGCCGAGCGTGTGCGGCGGCATCACCATCGAGGCGTCGCCCGAGTGCACGCCGGCGAACTCGATGTGCTCGAGCATGCCGCCGATGACACTGGTCTCGCCGTCGCTGATGCAGTCGACGTCGAGCTCGATCGCATCCTCGAGGAATTTGTCGATTAGCACGGGCTTGCCGGGCATGACGTCGAACGACTGGCGGATGACCGCGTTGAAGTCCTCCTCGGTGTAGACGATGAACATGCCGCGGCCGCCGAGTACGAACGACGGGCGGAGCAGCACGGGGAAGCCAACCTCGTGGGCGAACGCGAGCGCCTCGGACTCGTTGAGCGCGGTGCGGTTCGCGGGCTGGCGCAGGTCGAGCTTGCGGAGCACTTCCGCGAAGAGCTTCCGGTCCTCTGCGAGCTCGATGCTCTCGGGCGAGGTGCCGATGATGTTCACGCCATGCGCCTTCAGCGCCGTGGCGAGGTTAAGCGGGGTCTGGCCGCCAAACTGCACGATCGCGCCGTCGCACTTCTCCTGCTGGTAGATCTCCAGCACGTCCTCGAGCGTGAGCGGCTCGAAGTAAAGGCGGTCGCTGGTGTCGTAGTCGGTCGAGACCGTCTCGGGATTCGAGTTCACCATCACGGTCTCGATCCCGATCTCGCGCAGCGCGAAGCTCGCGTGGACGCAGCAGTAGTCGAACTCGATGCCCTGGCCGATGCGGTTCGGGCCGCCGCCGAGGATCATGATCTTCCGCTTGGTCGACGGGATGATCTCATTCTCGTCGCCGTAGCTCGAGTAATAGTACGGCGTGAACGCCTCGAACTCGGCCGCGCAGGTGTCGACCAGGCGGTAGGTCGTGCCAACGCCGCGCTGCTTGCGCGCCGCGCGCACGGCGGCGAAGTCGGCCTTCAACAGGTGTGCCAGCTGGACATCGGAAAAGCCGAACTGCTTCGCCCGGCGGAGGTCGACGTCCGAGAGGGTCGCGAGCGTCTGGGCCGCCAGGGCGTTTTCCATCTCATGAATCTCGCGCAGCTGGTGCAGGAACCACGGGTCGATCTTGGTGAGGTCGAAGATCCGCTCGACGGAGTAGCCCGCCCGGAAGGCGTGGCGGATGTAGTAGATCCGCTCCGCGTTCGGCGTGCCGAGCTTCGCGTTGATGGTCTTCTCATCCATCGGCTCGTCACTGCCGTGCCGGCCGCCGCCACCGAAGCCGCGGGCGCCGGTTTCGAGCGAGCGCAGGCACTTCTGGATGGACTCCTTGAACGTGCGGCCGATGGCCATCGCCTCGCCGACGGATTTCATCGCCGAGGTCAGCGTTGCGTCCGCGCCAATGAATTTCTCGAAGGTGAAGCGCGGGATCTTGGTCACCACGTAATCGATCGTCGGCTCGAAGCTCGCCGGCGTGAGCCGCGTGATGTCGTTGCGCAGCTCGTCGAGCGTGTAGCCGACCGCGAGCTTGGCCGCGATCTTCGCAATCGGGAAGCCGGTGGCCTTGGAGGCCAGCGCGGAGGAGCGCGACACGCGCGGGTTCATCTCGATCACCACCATGCGGCCGGTGACTGGGTCGACGGAGAACTGGATGTTGGAGCCGCCGGTCTCGACGCCGATCTCGCGGATCACGGCAAACGAGGCGTCGCGCATCACCTGGTATTCCTTGTCGGTGAGCGTCATGGCGGGCGCCACCGTGATGGAGTCGCCGGTGTGGACGCCCATCGGGTCGAAATTCTCGATCGAGCAGATAACGACGCACTGGTCCTTGTGGTCGCGCATCACCTCCATCTCGTACTCCTTCCAGCCGAGGAGACATTCCTCGACGAGCACCTCGTGGACAGGGGAAAGGTCGAGGCCGTTCGCGACAATGGCGTCGAACTCCTCGCGGTTGTACGCGATGCCGCCGCCGGAGCCGCCGAGCGTGAACGACGGGCGGATGATGAGCGGGAACGTGCCGAGGAACTCCGCGGCGTCGCGGGCCTCCTGCATGGACTTCACCGTGCGCGACTTCGCGACATCGAGCCCGATGCGGAGCATGCACTGCTTGAACAGCTCGCGGTCCTCGCCCTTGGCGATGGCGGCGGGCTTGGCGCCGATCATCTCGACCCCGTACTTGGCCAGGATGCCGGCCTTGTGGAGGTCCATCGAGAGATTCAGCGCGGTCTGGCCGCCGAGGGTCGGGAGCAGCGCCGAGGGCCGCTCCGCCGCAATAATCTTCTCCAGCGTCTCCACCGTCAGCGGCTCGATGTACGTCACGTCCGCGAACTCCGGATCGGTCATGATCGTGGCCGGATTCGAGTTCACCAGGACCACGCGATACCCCTCCTCCTTCAGCGCCTTGCAGGCCTGGGTGCCCGAGTAATCGAACTCGCATGCCTGGCCGATCACGATGGGGCCGGCGCCGATGATCAGGATGGATTTGAGGTCAGAGCGTTTGGGCATGACGTGGGCGCCGCGAGGGTTGGCGCCGCCCCAGCCTCCGGCAAGCGGGAAAGGTGGCGTAAGGTCGGTTTTGGGCCCGCGAAGGGCGCCCCGGGACCGTCGGGAGTCAGACGGGGGTCACAGAGGACACCGAGGAGGCACGGAGACCACAGAGTCGGGGTAAGTTAGCCATGGTTCCGGCCTATCAGATGGCCGGTCTCTGCGGCCTCCGTGCCTCCTCCGTGAACTCTGTGGCGCCACCCCTCAACCGATCCGGGATTCGTCGATGCCGAGGACCTTGGCGGCCGCGGACTTGTCGTTGCGGCAGACGTGGAGGACGAGGTCGATGTACTGCTTTTCCTGGCCTGCCAGGTATTCGGACAGCGGCGGCCAGTGCTTGAGCTCGCGCAGGCGCAGGGGAAGCTGGCTGGAGGTGATCACCCGGGTCTCGGTGCTCGTGGCCACCTTGGAGATGACCTGGATAAGCTCGGTGAGGTTGCCCGGCCAGTGGTAGGCCATCATGACCGCCATGGCGTCGTCGGTGAACTCGATCAGGTTCGAGTCAAAGTGCGGATTGGCTGCCTTGGCGGTGTAGTACTTGACGATGAGCGGGATGTCCTCGGCCCGCTCGCGGAGCGGCGGGAGGACCACGGGCAGGGATGCGACGCGGTAGAACAGCTCGTCGTGGAACCGGCCCTCGTCGGACATCTTCTCGAGGTCCTCGGTGGTGGCGCAGATCAGCCGGAAACCGTGGGCGGTGTTGCGGAGCACGCTGACCAGCTCTCGCTGCACGGCGAGCGAGAGGCACTGGAGGTGCTGGAGGAAGAGCGTGCCGCCCTTGGCCTGCTGCACCCAGGTGCCGCCGGTGCCGTTCTGCCCGAGGACGCCTTCGCGGAAGGAGGACTCGGAGCTGAGCGAGCAGTCGATCCGGACAAACTGCGCCTCTGGCGCGCCACTCGCGGCGTGGAGGATCTCGGCCACGACGTCCTTGCCCGTGCCCACCTCGCCCTGGAGCAGGACGGGGGTGCGCACGACGGCGAGCTTGCGGAGCTGCTGGATCAGCCGCCGCATCTCCGGGCTCTGGCCGATGAGCCGGTGCTCGATGTCGTCCGCCCGGATGGTCGGCGCCAGCCCCATCAGGGCACGCTCGTTCTGGAATTCCTTGAATTCGATGCCCCGCCGCAGGGTCGCGATCAGCTCGTCCACGCGGAACGGCTTCTGGAGGTAGTCAAAGGCCCCGAACTTCAGCGCCTGCACCGCGCTCTCGGTGCTGGCGTAGGCGGTCATGATGATGATCACCGCGTTCGGATCATAGTGCTTCAGGTGCTTCAGCAGCGTGATCCCGTCCATCGGCTTCATGTCGATGTCGGCCAGCACCAGGTCGAACTTCTCGGACTTGTACCGTCCCAACGCCTTCTCGCCGTCGGTCGCAAACGACGTCACGAACCCCGTCGGCTGGATGACCGCCTCCAGCATCTCGTGGATCGAGAGCAGGTCGTCGACTATCAGGACGGAAGGCATTGCGCCCGAGATTGGCTCTCCCGGGGTGCCGAAGTCAACCGGCCGCAATGGCGAAAAACACCGACCTGACTACCCTGACCCGGGGTGCGGCACCGGTTTTCCGGAATATCGGGTGGGGCTGGGACCCCGGGATCACAGAGGCGGCACGGAGGTCGCAGCGGAAGAACACGGGCTGGATTGCCACGGCCGGAACAAAAAAAAGGCGCGAGCGGATGGGCCGCTCGCGCCAGTGGGAAGGAAGACGATGACGGAGCCGGGCTTACTGGAGGCCGCCGGCGACCGCACCGAGTTGGAAGATCGGGAGGAACATCGCCATGACGATGCCGCCGACCACCACGCCGAGGAAGACGATGAGGATCGGCTCGATCAGGGAGGTGAGCGCCGCGACCGTCGCCTCGCACTCCACGTCGTAGAAGTCAGCGATCTTGGTCATCATGCCGTCGACGTTACCCGTCGACTCACCGGCCTTGACCATGTGCTTCATCATGGGCGGGAAGAACGGATTGGCGGCGAGAACGTCGGACACCTGACCGCCCTGCGAGACGTGCTTGGCGATTTCCTGGCAGGCGTCCTCGATCTGCACCTTGTTGCTCGCCGCCGACACGATCTCGAGGGTGCGCAGGATCGGCACGCCGGAGCGGATGAGGGTGGCGTAGGTGCGGCAGAAGCGGGACAGCGCGATCTTGTGGATCAGATTGCCGAAGATCGGGGCGCGGACGAGGAACTTGTCCTTCTGGCGGCGGCCGGCCGGGGTGGCGATGTACTTGCCGGTGCCCCAATACACGCCGTAGGCGCTCATGAAGATCAGCCACCACCACTTCTTCATGAAGTTGGAGAGGTCGATCAGGAACTGCGTCGGGGCGGGCAGCTTGGCGCCGAAGTCGGCGAACATCGCGGCGAACACCGGGATGACGAAGATCAGCAGCACGTTGACCAGCGCGACGGCCAGGCCGATGACCGCGATCGGGTAGGTCATGGCCGACTTGACCTTCTTGGTCAGCTTGACGGTCGACTCGAAGTAGCCGGCGACCTTCATCAGAATTTCCGCCAGGCCACCGCTCGCCTCACCGGCCTCGACCATGGAGATGAAGAGGGAGTTGAAGGAGTTCGGGAACCTCCGGACCGCGGTGGAGAAGGAGTTGCCGGACGAGATGTCCGCGCGCACGTCGCGGATGACGATGCGGAAGCACTGGTCCTCGGTTTGGTCCTGCAGCGCCTCGAGGCACTGCACGAGCGGAAGACCGGCGGTAAGCAGGGATGCCAACTGCTGGGTGAAGATGGCCAGCTCGCCCAAGGGAAGATTGTACTTCTTGGACTTCTGCTCGAGCGCCTTCATCTTCGCCAGCGCCTGGGCCGTCTTGACGTTGGTGCGGCCCTTCTGGGTGTCCTGCAGCGAGGCTGCAGATTGCCCAGTCGCTGAAGAAATGATTGCCATAGCGGGAATAGGCATACGCCCGGCAGTTCGTGCGGCAATCTCATTTCTACCCCGATTAGCCGGCCTTAATTCCCGACCGAACGCAGGCTTGACCCCCCTCCCCGCCCGGACCGGAATCCCTGTCGCCGTCACCGCGGGTGTAGTTTAGTGGCAAAACTCCTCTCTTCCAAAGAGGTATCGTCGGTTCGATTCCGTCCACCCGCTCCATCCTTCGCTCGAGGAGCTTCGGATGGCACGCCATCGGTTCAAACCAGGACCTCACTACGCGGTACGGCGTCGCAGCGAAGGATGCCCTCCGTAGCCTCGGCGTAGGAGGGCCGTTCGTCCTCTGCCCTGCGTCATCCAGTTAGCTCGCCCTTTCGAATCACCTTCGCTCGGAGAGCTTCGGATGGCACGCCATCGGTTCAAACCAGGATCTCGCTTCGCGGTACGACGTCGCAGCGAAGGATGCCCTCCGAAGCCTCGGCGTAGGAGGGCCCTTTCGACCTTCGGCCCGCGCTCCCTTTCGCCCGACCAAGCCCACCTTTGGCCGATGTAAAGACCCCGTGAAAGTACCTGCGCACGTCGCCACCGGCAGAACCAAACCCGCCCTCCCCGCCTCCGTGAAAAGGGCCTGCCCTCCGAAGCCTTGGCGTAGGAGGGCTATTTCCCGTAAGCCGGATCCAGCTCGAGCCCGAAGTATGACCGGGCGTTCGCGAAGCAGATGTCGCGCACCATGGCCCCGACCAGGTCGCGGTCCGGCGGCAGCTCGCCGCGCTCCATCTCGGCGCCGATGAGGTTGCACAGGACGCGACGGAAATACTCGTGACGGGTGTACGACAGGAAACTCCGCGAGTCCGTCAGCATGCCGACGAACCGGCGCAGCAGGCCGAGGTTGGACAGCGCGTTCATCTGCCATTCCATCGCCTCCTTCTGGTCGAGGAACCACCAGCCGCTCCCGAACTGGATCTTCCCGGCCACCGATCCATCCTGGAAATTGCCCGCCATCGTGGCGAAGGCGTAGTTGTCCGCGGGATTGAGGTTGTAGAGCACCGTCTTCGGCAGTTCGCCCGTGGCGTCGAGCGCGTCGAGGTAACGCGCCAGCGCCCGCGCCTGCGGAAAGTCGCCGATGCTGTCGAAGCCGGTGTCGGGCCCCAGCTTCGCCAGCAGGCGCTGGTTGTTGTTCCGCATCGCCCCCAGGTGGAGTTGCTTCGTCCAGCCGCGGCGCGCATCCCAGCGCCCGAACTCCAGCATCAGGTACGAGCCGTACTTCGCCGTCTCGTCGGGAGTGGCCGCCCGGCCCGCCCGCGCCGCCGCGAAGATCGCGGCCGCCTCCGCCGGCGTGCACGGCTCGGCCAGCGCCGACTCCATGCCGTGGTCCGACAGCCGCCCACCGATCGCATGGAAGTCGTCGTGTCGCCGCTTCAGCGCCGCCAGCAGGTCGTCGAGGGTGCGAATCTTCGTCTTGGCCACACCCTCAAGCCGCTCGAGCCACGCATTGAACGCCGCGGGATTGCCCACGCCGAGCGCCTTGTCCGGACGGTAGGTCGGGTACACGCGGGTCTTCAGCCCCAGCCGCCGGATCTGCTCGTGCGTCTCCAGCGAGTCCGCGGGATCGTCCGTGGTGCAGATCACCGCCACGCGGTTCGCCGCGAGGATGTCGTGCACCCGCAGGCTCGACAGCTTCGCGTTCGCCTCGCGCCAGATCGCGTCGGCGGACGCCGGGTTGATGATCGTGTCGACGCCGAAGTAGCGCTTCAGCTCCAGATGCGACCAGTGATAGAGCGGGTTCCGCAGCGTGTACGGCACCGTCGCACACCACGCGTCGAATTTCTCCCGCGGCGAGGCGTCGCCCGTGCAGAGCCGCTCGGCCACGCCGTTGGTCCGCATCGCGCGCCACTTGTAGTGGTCGCCACCCAGCCAGATCTCCGCGAGGTCCGCGAAGCGGTGGTTGGCCGCGATCTGGGCCGGCGGCAGGTGACAATGGTAATCGTAGATCGGCTCGTTCTTCGCGAACGCGTGGTAAAGGTCGCGCGCCGCCGCCGTCTGCAGGAGAAAATTGTCGTGGATGTAGGAGCTCATTTTTTCTGAGTAGCGAGTAGTGGGTAGCGGGTAGCGAGTAGGTCGGAGAGTGGTGGCGGCGGGAGGCAGACGTGGCTCGGTGTTTGGGATGCTCGCTACGCGCTACCCGCTACTCGCTACTAGCCGATGTCCGCCAGCAGAGCATCGAGGGTGCCGTAGCTGCCGAGGCGCTTGCGGGCGGCGGCGCAGCGGTCAGCCGGGACCAGGCCGGTGTGCTCGGCGAGGAAAACGAGGTAGTCGGCCACGCCGCGGGAGTAGTTGAGCCGGGCCTCGGGACTGATCGCGTAGAAGCGGGCGCGCTGCCGGTAGCCGGCGGGCGAGTGGTCGCCCAGCGCCGCTTTTTCCGCCCGGCCGTCTCCCGCGAGCACGTAGAGGAAATTGTACTCGAAGAAGAACATGTGCTCCGGGCTCGGCGGCAGGGCCTCCAGCGCCGTGCGGCAGGCGGCCGGCGAGCCGAAGGTGGCCGCGGCCCCGAGGGAGGTCGTGACAAAGGTGCGGGCCATCTTCTGTTCGGTCGCATCCGCGCTGAACGCGCCCGCCACCGCGAGGTCGATCGTGAAGCGGTACCAGTCGAGCCACAGCGCCTGGTCCGCCGAGTTACGCGAAGCGTGGAGCGCCCTGCCCATCTCGTACGTGTAGCGCCCGCTGGTCTTGATCTCGAGCCGGCTGCCGGTCACCTCGCCCATCACGCGGTAGTTCTCCGCCGATTTGCCGGAGCCTGAGTGGAAGCCGATGCTCACGCCGAACTTCGCGCACACCGCCCACTGCTTGGCGATCAGTTCGCGCAGCGCGGCGTTGTCCGGGTACGGCGTGTTCTTCTGGAAGCCGAAGGCCGGGGCCACGAAGTTCACCGGCATGCCGAGCAGCTCGCACAGCGCGAGCATCACCGCGGTCGTTTCCGGGGTCGTCAGGCCCGGCAGTTCGTCGATCGACAGCTCGCGCAGGTAGCGACGGCCGACCTCGGTGGTGAACGCTGCGGCGCGGGCGGCCGCGTACTTCTCGTCGCGCCGCTTCATCTTCTGGAGCGACGGCCAGACCGTCGCGAGCAGCTGGTCGAACGCCGCGTCGTCGAGCTTCAGTCCCGCCGCCGCCACCCGGGCGCGGGTCTGGGTCACGAGGTCCGCGGGAATCTCCCGCCGGTCCGCGGGCTGGTTCCGCGCCAGCTCGGGCGACAGGTCGAAGGTGATGTAGCTCGCCAGCAGGCAGCCGCGCACCAGCGCGTCCTCCCGCGCGTCGAACTTGCCGCCGATCGGCTGGTGGTCCGCGTTGAACGACCAGGCGATCCGCCGGCGGTGGAACCCGGTCCGCAGCTTCGACAGCACGCTGCCGTGGCTCATGCCCTCGACGCTCTGGCCCTGGTGGCCCTCCGGCACATTCGTGCCGATGAACGGGAACGGCACGGTGTCGAGCCGGCCGCCGAGCATCGCGTCCACGTCGTAGACCAGCTCGCGGGGAATGGAGTTCTGGTTGGCCGTTAGGCCGAGCCCCAGCGCGCTCATCGCCCACTCGACCGCCGGCCAGTGCAGCGTCGTGAACCGCGCGCCCACGCCGAGGGTGCTGCGGCCCAACGCCGCGCCCGCGGTCGGAAAGATCGTCGAGGCGGGATCGTGCGCCTGCACGAGGTTCTTAAGCCGGAGCAGATTTTCCCACGTCGCCGGGAAGATCGCGTCGCTCCCGAGCGCGCGCCCGCCCGCCAGCACCGACTCCGCGCCCGGCCGGGCCGGACGCAGCCGCCACGCGCAGTCGCCGGCGGCGTTTTCCAGCAGCGTCCATGCGCCTGCGGCTGTTTCGAACCGGCTCTTGGCGTGCTCCGTGACCCGCCCCGCCGCGGCGTCCGCGGCCAGCGCGTTCCAGTCGAGACAGAAGTCCGGCGACACGCACGGGTTCTGCGCAATGCGCAGGTTGTGCTTCAGGAGAAAGTCATTGATGGCAGACATGATGTTTGGGGGAGAAGTAACAGGTGCCAGGTGGCTGCGAAGTAACAGGTGCCAGGAGGAGCAGGTATCAGGGTCAGGAGACAAGGAAAGGTCGCGGGGATGATGCGAGCGTCTGGGGTCGGGTCTTGGCGTTCGGCGGTCCGGCGTCTGGCCGTTTGGCATTTGGCGCTTTGGCATTTGGCGTTTCGTCCCACCACCTTACGCCTCACCCCAAGCTCCGCCTAGATAGTCATCGCATGATACCCACCATCGACGACGATCTCGTCGCCGGTGATGAACGAGCCCGCGGCGTCGCTCGCGAGGAGCAGCGTCGCGCCGACCAGTTCGCGGGCCTCGCCGAAGCGCTTCATCGGGGTGTGGCCCATGATGTTCGCCACCCGCTCCGGGGTGAGGACCTTGCGGTTCTGCTCGGCCGGGAAGAACCCGGGCACAAGCACATTGACGCGCACGCGGTGTGGCGCCCACTCGCGGGCGAGGTTGAGCGACAGGTTGTGCACCGCGGACTTCGTCGCGGAGTACGTGAAGACGCGCGACAGCGGGACGAGGCCCGACATCGAGCCGAGATTGATGATGGACCCGCCCTGCCCGCGCTCCACCAGGTGGCGGCCGAACACCTGGCAGCCCAGGAACACGCCCTTCAGGTTCACCCGGACGATGCGGTCGAACTCCTCCTCGGTGATGTCGAGGAACGGCGTCGGCGAATTGATGCCGGCCCCGTTGACCACGATGTCGATCCGGCCCGAGCGCTGAAGCACCGCGTCCCGCAGCGCCTCAAGCTCGGCCTTGCTGGTGGCCTCGGCTGCATGAAACCACGCCTTGCCGCCGATCGCCTCGATCCGGGCGAGGCGCGCCTTGGCCTTGTCAGCGTTGCGCCCGACGATGACGACCTCGGCGCCGGCGCCGGCCAGGCCCTCGGCCATCGCGCCGCAAAGTTCACCGGTGCCGCCGATGACCACGGCGACCTTGCCGCCGAGACCGAAGAGTTGCTGCAGATAGGAGCTCATGGGGAGACAGGGATTTGGGGAACGCCACCTTACCGGAAAGTGCCGCGCCGGGATATACGGTTTTGCGAAAAAGCCTTTTGATTTTGCGAATTGCGGCCGAGCCACCGGCTGGTTTCGCTGGCCGGCATGTCGCGCCGCCCGGCCCGCCGCATCGCGGTCTTCCTCTCGCTCTCGACCGAGCATGGCCGGGGCATCCTGCGGGGCGTCGCCCGCTTCTTCCACGGCCGGCCGGACATCACCGTCCTGAAGTTCAGCGATCCCCGCGCCTACGACGCCGCGGCCCTGCGGCGGTTGCGGGTCGACGGCCTCATCGCCCGCGTCGCCACGCGCCGCAATGAGGCGGTGCTCGCCACCCTGGGCGTGCCGGTGGTCAACGTCTCCGGCCAGATCGCCACGCCGCGCCTGCCCTTGATCAACACCGACGACCTGCGGGTCGGCGAACTGGCGCTCCGCCATCTCCACGGCCGCGGCTACCGGAGCTTCGCGTACTGCGGCAACACCACCCATCTCGGCTCCGTCCAGCGCTACCGCGGCTTCTGCCAGGCCGCCCGCCAGCTCGGCGTCACCGCGCCGGTGCCGCGCCACATCCTGCCGCAAGGCGACCAGAACTCGCCGTACCCGGATGCGACCCGCGCCCGGCTGGCCGAATGGCTCGGGTCCCTGCCCCGCCCCGTCGGCATCCTCGGCTTCACCGACCGCGTCGCCCTTGAACTCGACGAGGCGTGCGCCCGCGCCGGAGTGCGCGTGCCGGAGGACGTGGCGATCCTCGGCGTCGGCAACGACCTCACGCGGGTGGAGTTCGCCCACGTCGCGCTCTCCAGCATCCAGCTCAACACCCAGCAGATCGGCGAGCGCGCGGCCGCCGTGCTGCAGGCCATGCTCGACGGCCGGAAGCGCGTCCCGGGCGAAATCCTTGTGAGTCCGCAGAAGATCGTGACCCGCGCGTCAACCGATCGGTTCGCGGTCGACGACGAGGTGGTGGCGCTCGCGCTCGACCATATCCGCGAGCACGTTGGCAACACCATCTACGTCGAGGACGTGGCCCGGGCGGCCGGCGTGACCCGGCGCGTGCTCGAGCTGCGATTCCGGGCGGCGCTCGGCACCTCCGTCTACGCCGAGGCGCAGCGCCTGCACTTTGAGCGCGCCATCGAGCTGATGCCGGAACCCGGCCTCACGCTCGCCGAGATCGCCTACGCCGCGGGCTTCGAGAGCCCCGCCGTGTTCTCCACCGCGTTCCGCCAGCGGTTCCGTACCACCCCCAGCGCCTACCGCCGCCAACTCACCGGACACGACGAGAGCCGGCCCACCGGCTAAGCGGAGCGCACGACAACATCCGGTGGTGTTTAGCCACCAAGGACACGAAGAGCACCAAGCTCCTGCTTCGTGTGCTTCGTGCCCTTCGTGGCAAATCCCGACCGCGAGACCGACCTTGGCGGCAATTACGGCGCGGTGACTTCGAATGCCGCGAAGTCGGCGTGGGCGGCTGTGGAGCCGGTGACAAACAGGCCGACCTTCGCGCCCACCCAGTGCCCGACGGTGGCGGTGAATTCGCGGCCCACCGGCTGGAAAGGCTGCGACCCGGTGCGCCAGGACCAGGTCACCTTGCCGCCCTCGCGCACGGACGCCCGCAGCTGCACTGGTCCCGCGATGGTTGGCCCGAGTTCCTCGATCTGCTCCGCGTGGCCTTTCTGGGCCTCGTGAACGGACCCATAGACGAGCACGGTCCGGTCGCCCTGTCGGCGCAGACCCAGCCATGCGTAGTCATACCCGAACACGATCAAGCCGGCCCGATCCCCTTCGGCGGCCGGTGCGAGTTCGACCGTGACGGTGACGTCAAACTCCCGCGCCGGGAATTTCTGCAGCAGCAGGTTCGGCGCCTCGTACAATCGCGGTGCCACTCCCGTCGGCGGCCGGAGCCGCAGGTGTCGCGGCCGCTCGGTCAGGGAATACCAGTCGGCCGAAGGATTGGCCTGCCACTGCCACTGCGGCGCCAGCATCGGGCCAAGGAAAGGGTCCGAGGTTCCCGGCGCCGTCCGCGGCTGGACTGGCAACGTCGGCTTCGCGTGAACCAGGACCGGGGCTCCCGTCACGACGCCGGAGGCGGCGCCGGTGCCGACATTGGGCCAGTCGTCGCGCCACGCCACGGGCTGCAGGTGCACGACACGCCCGTACGCCGCCTGGTCCTGAAAATGGAGGAACCACCACTCTCCCTGCGGCGTGTCGACCAGTGCGCCCTGATGGGGGCCGTTGACCGGCGTGTCACCCTGGGCGAGCACGATGCGATCGGTGTAGGGACCGCGGATGTCGCGAGAGCGGTAGACCACCTGCCAGCCCGTCGCCACGCCGCCCGCCGGGGCGAAGACATAGTACCAGCCGTTGCGCTGGTAGAACTTCGGGCCCTCGAGGGTCGTCGTGCCCGGGAAGCGGTGGCCGTCGATCACCACGCCGAGGTCCTCCTCCACTCTCTGGCCATCGGCACTGAGGCGGAGGAGCGTCAGCACGTTGTTGATGCCGGCCCGGCTTTTCGCCCAAGCGTGGATGAGGTAGACTCGTCCGTCCGTGTCCCACAGCGGACACGGGTCGATCAGGCCTTTCCCGGCTTTCACCAGCACCGGGGCGCTCCACGGACCGCGCGGATCCTCGGCCGCGATCACATACAGTCCAAAGTCCGGATCCGGATAATAGATCCAGTACCGCCCCGCATGGAACCGGATCGCCGGCGCCCACACGCCCTTTCCGGGCTGGGGAACGCGAAAGAAATCCTCCGGCACCAACCGCGGCAGGGCGTGGCCGACCAGCTCCCAGTTCACGAGGTCGCGCGAGTGCAGCAACGGCAGGCCGGGCACGTGGCTGAAGCTCGACGCCGTCATCCAGTAGTCATCCCCCACGCGCACCACGTCGGGATCGGAATAGTCGGCCTGCAGGATCGGATTGCGGTAACGGCCGTCGCCCAGATCGGGCAGCCAGGGAGCGGACGTGGAGTTCATCGAAGTATCAGCCACCGGTACGTTCAGGACCGGCGCCCCGTCGGCGGCAAGCACCACCGCCGTCATGGCGGCGGTCGTCCCGCCCCGGCGGAGCCATCCGGAAACCCAGGCGGGGAATTTCACGGGTGGACCATCCGCTACCGCGGCATGCCTAGCTGCGTGCGGAGGAAGCGGTCCGTCGCCGCGAGCGTCGGCTCGAACCACGGCTGGAACAGCCAGAACGGATGCGGCGTGTCCGGGATCACGATCGTCTCCGCCGGCACGCCCGCCGCCCGGAGGCGCTCAGCCATCGCCTCGCGGCCCGGCAGGAGAGGCGTCTTGGCCGTGCTGTTGATGAAAAGCGTCGGGGCGCTGTGCGGGCCCGCATGGGTCACCGCGGACGCCGTCCGCCAGATCTCGGGGCGCTCGCTGAACTTCCCGCCGAGGTACCGCACCGGGGCGCTCGGAGTCTTCTCCTGCTGCGCGACCAGCTCGGGACCCGTGAAGTCTGCCAGGCCGTCGATGTCGACGACCGCCTGCACCGCGCTCGACGCGCGATCCGCGCCGACGTCGCCCTCAAATTCCGCCCGGCCGTTCGTCGCGCCGAGGAGCGCGACCAGCTGGCCTCCGGCCGACATGCCAACCGCGCCGATGTGATCCGGGTCAATCCGGTGGTCCGCCGCGCGGGCGCGCAGCCAGCGGACCGTGGCCTTCAGGTCGTGCAGCGCCGCGGGAAAGCGCGCCGCGGATCCCATCCGGTAACTCACCGGCACCACGACATAGCCGAGGGCCGCGAGCCGCTTCGCGAAGGGCCGCTCCATCTGGCGCGAGCCGCTGTCCCAGCCGCCCGCGTGCACCAGCAGCACCGCGGGCCGCCGGACGTCGTCGCTCGGCCGGTAGACATCCACCTCGACGCGCTTCGCGCCGACCTCGGCGACGACCAGGTTCTCCACCGCCTTCACGCCGGCCGGCGTCTCGTCCGGGAGCCGCTGGGCCTGCGGGTAGGCGTCGCGGACCTGCCGTTCCGCGTTGGCGACGGTGAACTCGTCGAGCCGGCGCCGCCAGGCGGGATAATCCTCGGCCAGCAGCCGGGCCGGGGTGCTGACGAACCAGTTGTAGCCGGTGCGGCGCTCGTACTCGATCTCGGCCAGCGCGTAGTGCACCACGGAGTCGCGGCCGAGGAAGATCGGACGGTAGGTCCCCAGCTCGTAGAACCGGGCCCAGAGCGGCGCGGCCGCCGGGTCCGGGGTGACTACGCGGTCCCAGCCCTTGGGGGTGTTCGGCGCGGGCGTGCGCTCGTAGCGCAGGCCGGAGATCTGGACGCGACGGAACCAGGCAACCGCGGCCTCCACCGCGCGGACGACCTCCGGCGACGGGTCCTCGACCTCCATGAGGAAGCGCGTGAGGCCGACGCTCTCGCCGCCCGAAAGCGAGACGGGCTCGAACTTCCGGGCCGGGGCCGGCGCCAGGGTCTTCTCGTCGTGCTGGGCGCACCAAGCAGTGCGGACACCCTGGTCGATCACCTGGCAGCGCAGGATGCAGTCGACGCCGCGGGCCACGGCCGCGGCGGCGCGGGTCCGCAGCGCGGGGTCCACGAACCGGAACGGCGGG